>JACQOD010000011.1 GCA_016202725.1 Candidatus Aenigmatarchaeota archaeon
GGCGCGGAGTTCCTCACCTTCGGGAAGATCGGCGACCTCGCTGAGCATCGCAGCAGGGAGTTCACGCCCGCGTTCCTGTACCTGCTGGACTTCCTCCTGGCGAAGGGCAAGCGGTAAGGGTAGAGTGTGCTTGCCCGTGGTGGGCGCAAGTACGGAAAATCGAGTGCCATCTCCCCTAGGGCAGAAATTCCTGAGCGGTCTTGAACGCGGCGGCTGCCAGTTCCCTGCTGCGTCAGATGCCGTTCATACTGAACCCCCTTCCCAATAGAAGGGATCCCGCCCCAATCGGTCGCCGGTGAGGTTGAGGGTGAGGGCGCGGCAGCCGTAGTGGAAGCCATCCGGGTCGTCTCCGTAGCGATGCCCTCGTATGGCCTGGATCTCGGGCAAGGCCATGATCTCCCGAAGTGTCCTCTGCCGGACATTGGCGATGGGCTGCTCCGTGTACGCGCACGTCTGCACATCACCCATGGGCGTGATGCCAACGCCGGTCAGCACCACGGTGCATCCCAGGGCCGCGATGGGATAGGAACGGTCCGCATCCCAGGTCAGCCCAAACTCATCCTCATCCAGTTCCCGCAGCCGGTGGAACAGTTCGCGCACCCGTGCAGGCTCGACTTCGAACCTCTCGCGGAACTCCTGGTAGCTCGCCGACCCGCGGGGTGGCGGAACCCATACCTGCACATAGGGGATGATGTTCTCCTCCCTCCATTGTCGCCACATGTCCGGCAGCTCCGCATAGTTCGCCTTGCAGATGACCGTGTGAATGGCGAGGCGCGAAGGGGTTGTCTGGTTGAAGCCGGCGTCCTTCAGGTAGCTGATTGCCCGCCGCAGTCGCTCGTCGGCCCGCGGGTTCCGCACGAGGGCGTTCTGGACCTGCGGATCGAGGCTGTTCTGCTTGGCGATGATCGTCATGTCCATGTCATAGAGCCGACGGGCCATCTCAGGATCGATGGGAAGAGCGTTCGTGAAGGCAAGGACCGTGGCGCCGTGCTTGTTCACGTGCCGGATGAGGTCCTCCGCGGTGGTTTCCCTGCCTTGGAAGGACCCGCGATACAGCAATGGCTCCCCGTCCCCCACGAAGGAGACGCTCCTCAGCCCCAACTCCGCAGCCTGATCAATGACGCCGGTGATCTCCTGGTAGGACAAGTGGTCGGGACGCAACTCCTTGTAGCTCTTGGGCGTCCCGTAGCAGTACACGCAGTCCAGGTTGCACGGGGTGGGGAGGCGCAGGCTCAGGGTGGCAACCTGGCCACGCTCGATGACCTCGCGGATCTCCTCCGGGCGCGAGACGCGGGGAAGCGTCGGAGCGGGTCGCAATGCCGGCTTATCCATGCTCCTCCCTCCCATGAACGCTCTCTGTCAAGGCGCGGCTCTGGCTGAGCACCGCCTGCTCATTGGGATATCGCTCGTGGAAGACGCCGAGGACGTCGTCCCCCGTCTCCCGGCTTGCGGCCTCGAAGTCGGCGAAGCTGCTCCGCGTGATCTGCATGCCGAACTCTGCCGGGTTCAGATGGATGGGGCTGCCGGGCTCAAGGTAGAGCGGCGGACCGGCGAGGTTCCGGTCCGGCCGGGCATCGTACTCCTTCGCGAAGACGCCTGGATACCGCTCAGCGAGCCTGCGGCCCAGGGCTATCGTCTCTTCGCGGTCTTGTTCGGTTTCCCACGGGAGGCCGGTAATGAAGTAGCACATCCCTGCCATGCCCCGCCGCGCGAGTTCCCCGAAGAAGGCCTCGAGTTCCGCATTGGAGTAGAAGGGGGGCTTCCCGTGGCCGCGGGAGATGAGTTCCCGGCGGAGCCGTTCGGAGCCGCTGTCCGGGCTGATGACGACCTCGACTCCGGACGAGGCGCCTGCCATCGCATCAAGAAGGTCTCCCGGCAGGGGACCGCTCCATGCGCTGAACATGATGTCCGCCTCCAGAGGGGAAAGGCCCCTGAAGATCTCGTGGTAGAAGCTGCGGGAGGGGTCCGGATCGAAGTCGAGGTACAGCCTCCCGGCCCCGGCCTCGACCAGGGCAACCATGTCCTCGACGACGTCCGTGGGCTCGCGGAAGGCCACCCGCTTGCGACCTGAGAGCAGCCGGTGGGCGTCCCGGCTCCCGCCGCAGTACACGCAGTTATTGCGGCAGCCCTTGCCCAGGTAGATATCCACCTCACCCTTCCCTATGTCATGCCCGACCATGCCCTCGATGCCCGGCACGGAGGTGCGGATTCCCCCGCGTTGAAGATACTGTGGCCAGTCATCCACAAAGTCGGTCACCGGCCGCGGAAGGCGGACCCGTGGAAGAGCCTCTGCAGGCGTGCGAAGGGGTCGGCGTATGAACTGGCCGGTGCTGCCCAGGTAGGACACGCCGACCTCGGGAAGCTCATGGTCCCGCAAGTAGCGCTCGAACGTCTCCTCTCCATCTCCCCGGATGATGGCAGTCGGGAGGTACGCCGGGGCTCGCGCAGCGGCCCAAGTCAGGATCTGCTCATCGAACAAGGAGGCCGTGTAGCCGCCGAGGAATACTGGCAGGTCAGGCGAATGCCGGCGGACCGCAGCCACCATCTCGAGAGCGGTGGAGCAATGGGTGTGCCACGTCAGGTTCACGCCCACGGCCTCAGGAGCATATGCGTTCAGTTTCTCTCGCACGAACTCGCCAATCTCCCCGCGATAGCCGTTCAGATGGCAGATGTGCACCTCCTGGCCACGCTCCCGCAAGTACATGCCGAGCGCCATCAGGCCGTTGGCGATGGCCCCAAAGCGCCCGCCTGTCCTACTAAGGACTGCTGGCTGCAGCAAGAGCACGGACATGCTCCCTCCTTTGGAAGAACGGCGAGTAGGAAACAGGCACTTCAAGCAGGCGCGGGCCTCGCCGCGCGAGAAAGCTCTGGATTCCTGAGACTGCCCGTCCATCCGCGCCTGGGCGTGAGCCGACCAGACCGTTCGCCTCGGCGAGCATGGCGAAGTCGACCGCCCCGAACTCGATGTGTGGGGCAGCCTCTCCTGGCCAGCCTCTGACATGGTAGTAGCGGATGAGCTCATAGGCCTGGTTCGTAAGAACAATGATCCCGATATCCAGGTCTAGGCGTGCCACGGTCTCCAAGTCTGCGGCGGCAATCTGCATCCCCCCATCCCCCGTCACCAGCACGATCCGTTCTCCTGGGCAGGCGCAGGCCGCGCCGATGGCAGCGCCCAGGCCCCAGCCCATGGCGCCGAGGCCGTTAGAAGAGAGGAAGCGAAGCTTGGCCCGTGTTTGCAAGAGCAGTCCCAGGTATTGCTTGTACAGCCCGACATCAGACACGATGACGGAACCGTCGGGCAAGGATTCCAGCCCTGCGAGCAAAGAGCGCGGGTCAAGGCTTTCTCTATTCTGTCCTGGCGTTCGAAGGGGCTCTATCAGCGAGCCGATCTTCCGGGAGAGGGCGTGTATCCGTCGGAGCCGCTCCCTATTCTCGGGAACCGCATTCAGCAGCAAGGCAAGGGCCCGCTCAAGGTCGCCGCGGGTTCTATTGTTCGCTTCAATCGGGGGGAAGTGAATGACTCGCGCGGCCCGAGGGAAGCAGCGACGGAAATCCACACCATCGGACGGAGCGACCCCTACGGCAAGGACTAAGTCCACCTCCTGGAATGCCTCACTGAAGGAGACGCGGAAGAGGTCCTCCAAGTACTCATTCACCGTTGCGAGGAAGCAGGGGTCGCGCTCGTCGAACGCCCCCTTCCCGCTATAGGTGGATGCAAGCCCGATCCCCGCGTTCCGCGCCAGTCGCTGCATGGCGGGTGCGCCGCCTTCTCGAAGGCCGTCCGCTCCCGTTACGATGACGGGAATGGAGCTTGCCATGATGGCCTCACGTGCATCCTGAAGGGCCTGCGGGATCCAATCCGCCTTTGTAACGCGTTGGATTCCGGCGTCATGTGTCGGCGCTTCCGCCGAAAAGAGGTCGATCGGAATGCTTACCAGGACCGGACCGGCAGGTGGACGCGTGGCTTCATCGAGGGCGTATGCGATGAGGGAGCGGATTTCTCTACCTGTCTTGGCTTCAAAGGCACCTTTGGTGAGTGGAGCAGCCACGCGAAGGTTGGGGACCCGCTGGTGGGCGTTGCTCGCCGGCGCAGAGAGTTCGGCCTGGCTCACGATAGCCAGCAGAGGCGAGCGGTCGGACCAGGCGGACGCCACCCCGGTGAGGAGATTGGTGAGGCCCGGACCGAGCGTGGCCATGCATACCCCGGGCGTCCCGGTGAGCCTCCCATAGGCGTCAGCGGCGAATCCCGCATTCCGCTCGTCCCGCATGACCACGAAACGGGGGCAGCTGCCTCGCGCGGGCCGAACCGCGCCAGCCTCGCGCCCGAGCATACCGAACACCCATTCGATGCCCTGGGCTCCAAGCTCTCTGAAGAGATGGTCGCTCGCCTTCATGCAATCCCTCTATCTATACTTGGCAAACAGTGGCTAGAACATGTGTTGTTGGCCAGCAGACGAAGGGAGAAGACATATATTTCCGGCTGCTGTACAGGAAGCTATGAAGACAAGCCTTTTGGAACGAGCCCTCCGGGAGGTCGGACTGTCTCCAGTGGAAGCACGTTGTTACCTTAGCCTTCTACAACGAGGTCCCCAGTCCGCTGGTGAACTCGCGAAGTTTACCGGCCTCAACCGTTCCCACTGCTATGAGGTTCTGGGTAGGCTCTGGAACCTTGGATTGGTATGCACGTCACTTCCGCAAAGTTCGCCTTCCCGCTACGTCGTTAGTTCACCCGAGGTGCTCCGGTCGAAGTGGAAGAGGAAGGCCCGTTTCGTTGAGGGCGTCCTTGGCGCCCTCAAATCAATCGGCGACACGCCGCCGCTGGAAGGCGACACCCGCTTCTCCATCTATGACGGCATCGGGGGACTCAAGGTCGTTCTTGAAGATCTCATCAGCCAAGGGAAGCCGTACTACGTGCTTGGGTTTGCCGGAGCAGTGGCTGAAACGCTCCAACAGGGAGGATACAAGGCCTTTCAGAAGCGGAGAGTCGCGGCTGGAATCCGCCGGCATCTGATTGCAGAGCGGCAGCGCGCGCGCGAGGAAGTGATCCATCAACCATTCTCTCAGGTCCGCTTCCTCCCTCCCGGCGTCCACCTACCGATCGGTTCCTGGACCTATGGGGACCGCACGGTGCTCTTCATACCGGGTCTACATCCTACGATCATGCTTGTCGAAGGCCTGGGCTTCAGCGAGACGTATCGGACCTATTTCAACTTACTATGGTCTGTGTGTTCGGACGCCCACCCGTCCCCATAGAATATGCTGATTCATCAGGCACGCATAGGCACTCATTCCGAAGAACCTAATTCCTCCTTTGAGTGGTCGACGGATTTCATATGGGCGTATGGCACCTTCGGTCTCATCCCCTGGCCTACACCAAGACCGACGGCGCGAATCCCCGCACGAACGCTTCCGCATCCTCCCGGGTGCCTTCGCCCGCGCCCCAGTGGATGGGAATCGCCACGCCGGGCTTGATGGTTTCCGCGGCCTGGATGGCCTCGACCGCGCCCATCACCGTCTTGCCCGAGACGGGGAGGAGGGCGACGTCGATCTTGCCCAGCCGCTGCATCTCCGGCAGGACGTCCGTGTCCCCGGCGTGGTAGATTCGTTTCCCTCCCAGGGTGACCACGAACCCCATCCCCTCGTCGTCCCGGGGGTGGCGCGGCCTGCCCGAGGCCTGGTCCGTGGCGGGCGTGGCCGCGGCAACGGTCTCCACCGTGAACCCCTCGCCTTCATAGGCCTCCTGGGGACCCAGGACGACCAAATGGTCCAGCGGGTCCAGCTGGAGGAGGGGGGGATGGGACACCGGGCCGATGATCACCGTGGTCCCGGGGGCGAGGAGCTTCTGGATGTCCGGCAGGCTGAGGTGGGAGGGATGGTCGTGCGTGACCAGGATGACATCCGCGGGCTCGGGAGCCGGGACCTGGAAGGGGTCCACGTAGACCACCAGCCCCTCCGCCTGCAGGCGCACGCACGCGTGCGCAATCCGCTGGATATCAATGCCTTCCACGATCATAGTTCCTCAGTCTGGCAGGGCACCGGCCAATGGGTGCCCCAGACCCTCACTGCACCTCGCCCCAGCCGATGAGCCGCCAGCGGCCCAGGACCTGGCGGGAGATGGCCACCTTGTCCCCCTGCTCCGCGCAGACCGGGATCTTCAGCACCACCTTCGCCCTGCCCCCGCCGCCGGAAGTCACGCTCCCGACCGTGCGGGAGATGCCCACCGTGAGCATGAGGACGTCCCCGGCCTTGATCGGTTCGACCACCAGTTCCTCCCTGCTTCCCACCACCCGCTGGAGCAGGGCGGTCTTCAGCTCCATCTCCTGCCAGACCGGGGGGAGCTGCCCGGCCTTGCCGAGGACGTTGCCGACCAGGGTGTCGGATTTCGTCAGGGCAGGGTCCAGGCCAGTGGAGACGCCCAGCAGCCCGCCGGGGCCTGCTTCCTGGAGGGATTGCCCGGCCTTCTGGAGCCCCTGGATGGTCGTGGCCACGGGCTTGTACGCATCCTTGACCTTGGCGCCCGGCCTGATCTCCACCTGATCGCCCGCGCGCAGGGTCCCCTGGACGAGGGAGCCCCCCAGCACCCCGCCCACGAGCTGGTCCGGCTGCATGCCGGGACGGTTGATGTCAAAGCTGCGGGCGATGAGCATGCGCACAGGCCTGGCCGGATCCCGGCGGGGGGTGGGGATGGTCTGCTCAATGGCATCGATCAGGAGATCCATGTTCAGGCGGTGCTGGGCAGAAACCGGGATGATCGGGGCCTTCTCCGCAACCGAGCCCTTCAGGAAGGCCTTGATCTGGAGGTGGTGCTCCCGGGCCTGCTCCGCGGAGACCAGGTCGACCTTGTTCTGGACCACCACGATGTTGCGGATGCCCACGATGTCCAGGGCCTGGAGGTGCTCCCGGGTCTGGGGCTGGGGGCACTTCTCCGTCGCCGAGATGACGAGCAGGGCCCCGTCCATGATCGCGGCCCCGGCCAGCATGGTGGTCATGAGGGTTTCGTGCCCGGGCGCGTCCACGATGGAGACGGTGCGAAGGGGCGTGGCCTTCCCACAGCAGCTGCCGGGGGCGTGGCCGTGCTGGGGGCACTGGAAGAAGGTCACGTCCGCATACCCGAGCCGGATGGTGATGCCCCTCTTCACCTCTTCAGAGTGGGTGTCGGTCCACTTCCCGGTCAGGGCCTGGGTCAGGGTGGTCTTGCCGTGGTCCACGTGCCCGACCATGCCAACATTCACCGTAGGGAGCGCTACAGGAGCAGCCATACCCACTCTCCTCGCGCTGGTTTAAAAGCTTAAGAAGCAGCAGCCCCAGAGAGAAACACGGGCCCGTAGCTCAGCCTGGTAGAGCATCCGAAGAATTTCTGGTGAAGCTCTTAACCGGAGTGTCGTGGGTTCGAATCCCTCCGGGCCCGCTTTCTGTTTTTTCAGACTCCAACAAACAGAGTCGTCTGAATGAGAAAGAATCGGCTATCCTTTCACGTTCGCCACGGGACCCAGCCGAACCACGCTCTTGGATATGCCCGCCCGGTCCGCGGTCTGGATGACCTCGTCGATGTCCTTGTAGGCTCCGCCAGCCTCTTCAGCGAGGCCGGGGAAGCTGGTGGTGCGCACGTAGATCCCCCGCTTCTCCATGTCCTCCTGGAGCTTTTGGCCATGCCACTGCCGGCGGGCCTGGGTGCGGGACATGGTCCTCCCTGAGCCATGACAGGTGGATGCGAAAGTCAGCTTCTCCGCGCCTTCCGTACCAAGGAGGAGATAGCTTCCTGTTTCCATGCTTCCCCCAATAAGGACCGGCTGGCCGATATCTCGATAGACCGGCGGAATCTCTTTGCGGCCCGGGCCAAATGCCCGCGTAGCGCCCTTCCGGTGCATGAGCACGCGCTGTTTCTTCCCCTGCACGATATGGTCCTCGAGCTTGGCGGTGTTGTGGGCGACGTCGTAGACCTGGCGGAGGCCCATTTCCTCCGCAGGCCGGTTGAACGTCGCGGAGAAACATTCGCGGATGCGGTGCAGGATGGTCTGGCGGTTGGCGAAGGACATGTTGATCCCGCCCTTCATGGCTGCGAAATAATCCTGCCCCTCCTTGGACTGGAAGGGCGCGCAGGCCAGTTCCCGGTCGAGGATCTGGATCTTGTATTTGCGCTCCATGACCGAGAGGAACAGCTCGAGATAGTCGGTCGCCACCTGGTGGCCGAAGCCGCGCGAGCCGCAGTGGAACATCACCACCACCTGCTCGGGGAAGATGCCCATCCGCTTCGCGATCGCCGGATCAGCAATATTCTCCTCCTTCACCACCTGGATCTCCAGGTAGTGGTTGCCCGAGCCCAGGGTCCCGATCTGGTTCAACCCGCGCTGGATGGCCCTGTTGGAGATCTTCTCCTGGTCTGCCCCGGCAATGCAGCCCTCCTCCTCCGTGAGGGCGAGGTCCTCCTCCCAGCCGTAGCCCTGGGCCACGGCCCAGCGCGCCCCCTCTTCAACCAGGGTGCGGAACTGGCTGGCATTCAGCTTGACGAAGCCCGAGCTGCCCACCCCTGCGGGCACGCGCTGGAACAGCAGGTCGGTCAACTGGCGGATCTTGGGCCGGACCTCTGCGAAGGTGAGGTTGGTTTTGACCATGCGGACGCCGCAGTTGATATCGAAGCCAATGCCACCGGGAGAGATCACCCCCTTCTCCGTGTCCATGGCAGCGACGCCGCCAATGCTGAAACCATACCCGCTGTGGCCATCGGGCATGCAGAACGAGTAGTCAATGATGCCGGGCAGCGTAGCCACGTTGGTGAGCTGGTCGAAGACCATGAGGTCCATCTGGTCCAGCAGGGGCTTGCTGGCGATGATCCGGGCAGGCACGCGCATGCCCTTCTTGAAGGTGGTGGGGATGTCCCAGACGTGGTCGTTCACCTTCTGGAAGGCGGGCTTCGCGAACTGCTTGTGGGGGAATCCGTCCATGTCCCTTGTTCTCCCTCGGGGGTTTAAAAGCATGCAGCAAGAATTCCTCCCGGCTTCAGCCGGAGGATGAATTGCCGCCCTGCGCATATTCCCCAACGGCAATGCCCTGCCGGCAGGAGCACTGGGCGCGCAACCGATAACCAGCTGACCAAAGGCGCGAATTCCCCCAGCTTCAGCTGGGGGATGAGCGCTCGCCAACTCACCAATTTAAATGCGTGTCAGGTGCCCGCATGCTGCCGATCATGAAGCCCGGATGTCCAGGAGGCTAAATGTCCAGGATGACGAACGCCTTCCACCCCTGCGGGGTCTCCAGGACCGAGAAATGGTGGTAGGTGATGGCCTTGACGTCCACGTTCAGGACGTGCTTGGCGGGATCGATCTTCTCCCCCGCGGCCTGGCCCTCCAGGGCGAATCTTTTCCCCTTCCGCGTGACCTTCACCGCGAAGCGGGAGAACACCAGCTCGTCGGCGTCCTTGAGGAAGACCAGTTCCCCAATCCACCGGAAGAAGAGCTGCTCGGCCGAGGCTGCGGTGATCCTGACCTTTTTCACCACCTTCGGCTCCACGCCGTCCAGCCGGACCATGGTCTCGAAGGTGGCCTTCGCCCCCTCGACTAGCAGCTCTTCCAGGGAAGGGGCGGAGGCCTCGAAGGCCACGTCGGCCAGGGAAACATCCTCGACGAAGCGGTAGGCCATGCCCCGAGTTGGTCGGGAGGGCTTAAAAGGGCGGAGGAGTCGTTGGAGGCTACAGCCGAAGCAGCCCCGTCCCGCCCTCCGGCACAGGACGGCACGCCTGGCCCCTACACCACCGGATGGCGCGCCCCGCAGGCCTCGCACTTCAGGAAGTAGACCTTCTCCTCCCTGAGGAGCTTGGTGTCGGGCCGCCCGCATTCCGGGCAGATGACGTAGGTCTTGACGTAGAGCTCGATCTTGCGGTTGATCTGCTCGGAGGAAAAGACGCCCAGCACGAACAGCCTGCCCCCCGTGGCCTCGCCTTTCGTGGCCAGTTCCTTCAGGAGGAACTTGATGAAGTGGTCCTGCTCCCTGCGGAGGGCCTGGCAGATTTCATCCAAATTGACCAGGATGGTCCTTCTCCCAGCCTTCTCCAGGAAGGCTTTGGGGAGCTCGAACCGCTCGCCGCTGCCCTCGCGCTGCGGTACCTGGGCGAGGGCGCGCTGCAGCATCTGCTCGTAGTCCATGCCCTTCCTTGCAACCGGCGCTTTTTAAAGGCAGCTTCAAAGGATCGATATACACCGGGGCGACGAAACGTGAGGTGCGTGTGGCGCCCATTGCATACTGCACGCGCTCTTGCTGTGACGTCATTGTTCCCTCTTTTGGGAACCGGTAGCATGCGTTGTGCAGCTGCACGCCCACTGGCTGGGAGGGATCGTCATGAATTACCCTAACCGGCTTTACTGGTTCGGGCATGTTTCATGCTGCATGGGCTCCCCCAACCGTGAAACGTCCCTTCAACAGGCCCTGGTTCCTGCCGGGAGCTGCCTGGCTTTTCACCCTGCTGATGGCCATTTCGACCATGGGGGCAGTGGTCTCATTATTTTCTGTCGATTCCGGAGACCGCTGCCGGGGTGATGGGGCAGAGGGCAGCAGAAAGATCTTCCCCAAAGGGCTCTTCGGGCCTTTTTCCGGGAGGAGAAAAGAAACCGCCAGGAAGGGCAGGTATTACGCTGTTATTCTTCATTTGGAAAAATCTGCAACACGCCCATGCTTTATATATCACAACGCCCATTATAGACCATCCCCGTTTGGGAATAAAAATCAGAAACCGAATCCCCTTCGCCTGCCAGCGAAGGAAGACGGGTTGCGGATCATCATCGGCTCGGGCGCACTGCCATGCGCTTCGAACACGCTTATTGTACAGTATATTGGGGACAATATACTTAAAAAGACATTCGCTGCCGGAACATGGCTGTTGGAAAACAGCTGTTCCAGAGGCGATATATAAAGGAGGAAAACGACATGGAAGATCGGTATCAGAAGGACAAGACCTTCAAGGATTTCGCCCCCGCGGCCGACCAGGGCCTCAACGCCAGCATCGCCGACCAGTTCGGGCTGGAGGCCAAGGAAGCCAGGATCCTGGTGATCGGGGCGGGCGGCGCAGGCAACAACACCGTCACGAAGCTGACGGACATCGGCATCACCGGCGCGGGTACGGTGGCCGTCAATACGGACGTGAAGCACCTCTCCATCAGCAGGGCGCACAAGAAGCTGCTGATCGGCAAGGAGCTCACGCGCGGCCTCGGAGCCGGGGGATTCCCCACCGTGGGCAGGAAAGCGGCGGAGGAGAGCGAGCGGGAATTGCGGGACGTCCTGCGGGACGTGGACATGCTCTACCTCGTCACCGGCCTCGGCGGCGGGACCGGCACGGGCGCCTCGCCCGTGGTCGCGCGCATCGCCAAGGAGATGGGAGCCATCGTGATCGGGTGCGTCACCATGCCCTTCAAGATCGAGGGCGGGCGCATCGGCAGGGCAGAAGATGGGTTGGCCCACCTGCGCCAGGTGTGCGACACGGTGCTGGTCATCGAGAATGACCGGCTCCTGAAAGTCGCCGGGGACCTTCCCCTGCAGCAGGCCTTCGGGGTGGCGGACAACCTCATCGCCACCATCATCAAGGGGGTCACGGAAACCATCGCCACGCCGAGCCTCGTGAACCTGGACTACGCCGACGTGAAGGCCATCATGCACTCCGGCGGCGTGGCTGCCGTGGGATTCGGCGAGAGCGACACCAAGAACCGGGCGGAGGAGGCAGTCATGAAGGCCATGACCAACCCCCTGCTGGAGGTGGACTATGCGGGCGGAACAGGCGCCTTGATCCACATCACCGGCGGCCCGGACATGAAACTCGAGGAAGTCAACCTCGTGGGGGAGTTCGTCTCCCGCAACCTCGACCCCGAGGCGCAGGTCATCTGGGGATCGCGCATCGAGCCCGATTTCAAGGGCAAGATGCGGGTCATCACCATCGTGACCGGGGTCAAGAGCCCCTATCTCCTCGGCCCGAGCGAAACCATCGAGAAGGAAGCCACCCGGTCCTTCTCGGACGAGCTGGGCATCAACATCATTCGCCGGTGAAGGGGTTGTTCTTTCCCCTTCCCTTTCTTCTTTTTTCACCCCCCCTCGCGAAGCGCCCTCCCAGAGGAACGCGTTCCACCTGGCCGCTTGTGTGCAACTACTCACCGCACGTAAGATTTTGGAATAACAGCTTATTCCACCCCCGCAACAAAGGACAAGCATGGCCTGCGAGTCATGCGAAACGCCTCTTGAGGAAAACCAGGGTACGTGTGTAGCTGCCAAACGCATGCTATCGGTTTCCAACAATGCGGGAACAATGAAATCAGCACCAAGAGCACCTGCGGCGGGCAATGAGCTAAAC
>JACQOD010000054.1 GCA_016202725.1 Candidatus Aenigmatarchaeota archaeon
GGGCTTTGGGACATAACTGCCAATCGCCATCGGTTTTCAAAATCAGTATGCGTGGGCAACAAAAAACATGTATTCCCATGCCAAGAAGGATTATGATGTCGTTTTTCAATTCACACTCTTCCACAGAAAGTGTCCCGCTCTGCAAAAAAGGGGGAAAATCATGAAACAGGGCCTATACGTGTTGAAAAACAAAATCGATGCGTACCGCTGGTTTTGTCCCAAAGCCGCCGTGCCGCATGAGCTTTTATAGCATGGTGGCCAAATAGCTACTAAGTGCTCCTATGAGTGAAGTCGTCATAAAGCTGCCGGAAATGAAAGTCGAGATAGAGAATGAAGTAAAAGAAGGGATAAGGGCCGTAGCCAAGGCCGAGGTGGCCAGAGGCATACTGCTTCAAAGAGCAGGAAAGATGCTCTCCAAAAGCGAGTTGACCGAAGAGGACGCTCTCACGCTTGGTAAGGAATCCAAGAAAGGACGCGCTGAGGAACTACGCAGGAGAGGTCTGTTGTAAATGAAGCTCGTAGTCGATACCAACGTATTGTTCTCTTTCTTCGTCAAGTCATCAACGACGAGAGAGATGATTTCTGACTTCCGCACCTTCGACGAACTGAGGAAGCATTCCGCAACCATACGAAAGAAAGCCAAGATATCCGAAGCGGAGTTCGAGGAGATGCTCGAATATCTTCAAGCCTTCGTCGCTTCCGTGTCGCTCGAGGTGTACGAAGACAAACTCAGGGAAGCGTCTGAAGTCTGTCCTGATCCCAACGACGTGGACTTCTTCGCGTTGGCGATCACCCTTGATTGCGACATATGGAGCAACGAGGAAAAGCTAAAGAAACAGACGCACGTCAACGTTTTCACTACCAAGGATTTGGTTAAAAGGTTCGGCTTCTACGCAAAGTAGCTGAAATCTGGTGAGCCCTTTGACCCGCGTAGCGTCAGTTGCCGGGTCTTTCTCGAAGGGGGGTTGGCAACCGCCGGCGTGCCTGATGTGGAACCAGAGATATGCTGCTTGGCTTAACCATATGTGTGTGGCTCGAACCTGCCTTATCTGTCGCAACGTTTCCTGTTTTTGACAGGACCGCCCCCAGCATGCATCGCCAATAAGCCTCCTCACCAGCTACACACACGCCGGGAAGGCTGGAGCCTGAACCCTCGGCGCCGAAGGACCCTCTCTCGGCACCCTCAGAGCTTGACCCAGGGCGACAGGGTGTCGAGGAGTTCCTGCTCGTCCTTGATGAGGGTGGGGAAGCTCCCCTCCGCGAGGAGGTGCTGGTAGTAGGCCAGGAGGTCCCGGTCGGGCAGGAGGGCCAGGAACGTATGCAGGATACGCTCCACCACCCGGGCCTTGTACTTCTGGGAGATGAGGGAGATGTTGGCGGTGAGGGCGAGGAGGAAGAGGTCGTGGAAGATGGCGTGGCCAGAGCGGATCAGGCCCTCGCCGGAGCGGTAGAGCATCTGGAGGCCCTGCGGGCCGAACAGGCGCTCGCGCTCGCGCTCGGCCCAGGGCTGGAGCAGGGGCCAGAAGCGCAGGACGAGCAGGCTCGGGGACCACTCCTTCTTCTCCAGGGGGTGGGTGGCTTGTATATAGGCAGGAATCCATCCCATCTGTGCAGAAATAAACCTGCCTTCCTTTGCCATATGCCCGGTGTCCACCATCTCCTGGAGGAGGGTCTTGCCCAGGCCTGCCTCGCGGTGGTAGAGGTAGTTGGTGGTGATGCCCCAGCGCTCCTGGACCTTGTAGAGCGTGGTCCGCTTGGCTCCTGCGGCCGTCAGCCAGATCAGCCAGAAGTTCTTGTAGGCCCACGGTGCAGTCCGCACTGGTACGGGTGTCGGAGGCGCTCCCTCCGCAGCGGCAGGATCCATGCTTTATTCTGGTAGCAGGGTCATATAAAGCCGTGCCGCCTCCAGAAGAAGGGGTTTTGGGTAGGGCGAAGGTACCAGGATGGGCCTGTTTCCAGGGATCGCGTCCTAGAAAAAGGGTGGGAAGGCCATCCTATTTTTTGCGTTCCCGCTGGCAAAATCGCGATTTTTTAGCCCCCAAATCGGCCTCAGTCAAATTTCTTTCCGGCGGTCTGAAAAAGCGTGAAAAAAGAGGTATGAGCCTACAAAGCGGGCTGCAGAGACAGCGTGTTTGGCCTGCCGGGGGGCGGATTTAGGGCCAACGAGCCTTCTCCGGGCTCCGGGACTGGCTGGCGACCAGGACACGATCCCTCTTTCCGGGAACATCGGATGCCGCTCGCGAATGGGTCCGCCCCCTGTCCGCCGCCAGCGCGCACAGATGAGGGCCGCAGCGCGCGACCAGAAAGGTAGGCAGGCAGGTTCCAAAGGAACCTGTGGCATGCGGGCTTCCTTGGAGGAAAATGGGGAGGGATTGTTTCACGGATTGTTTCAGGCTGGGGGAGGGGGGGAATTGTTTCAGGGAGCGGGAATCGGTAGGAAAGATAACGGTGTTATAATACTCTAGACCATCAGAAGGGGGGGAGTATAACGCCGTTATGGATGGCTCCTTGGGCGAGCGCTTGCTGGTGGCTTCCACACCCTACGACCCGGAGATCGTGAGCTTGCCGCCGGTCGTTGCCCCTGAAGGGATGCCCTGGGGGACCGAGGTGAAGAGCTCGAAGAACGACTCGTCGCCCGGGAAGAGGGTGGCGACGCGCAGGTAGCGGGAGTTGGTGCAGGCGTCGAAGTTGGGGTTGGTGCGCTTGTCGTACTTGTAGACGTAGATCTTGCTGCAGTTGAAGTAGGTGGCCACGCAGTACTCGTTGAGGGGGCCGGTGGTGATCCTGTGGAGGCCCCAGTCCTTGATGCCGGTCACGAAGGTGCCGGTGTGGATCGCGCCGACCGCGAAGTCGCGCGAGAGGCCGGAGGTGGAGTTCTCGGCATGGGCCTTGATCGAGAACAGGGTACTGGTGGAGTTGCAGGCCGAGCCCACCGGCCCGCCGGTCCCGTCGTAGCCGGTCCCGTTCTCGACCTTCCAGAGGAAGGTGTTGGAGGCGTTCCTGTACCACCCCCTGCCAAACGTGCGGTTGGCGGGGTTGCCGGCGAGGTTGAGGTTCTCGCTCACCAGGTTATCGGAGAGGTTCCACTCCAGCCTGCCCAGGTGGGAGTAGTTGGTGCGGGACTCGTTGGTGATGAAGATGAAGCCGGTGGAGGCGTAGAACAGGGAGTTGCCGGAGTCGAGGGGACTGGCCCTCTCGATATCGGTCGTGTCCGGGAAGGCGTGGATGTTGGTGATGTTGGTGGAGCCGGTGTTGCGGATGGTGAAGTTGAGGGGGGCGTTATCAGCGCCAGGGTTGATGCCGGTGACCGTGTAGTTGGCGGGGATGATGGTGAGGTCGGCGAACGAGGAGATCGTGACGTTGACGGTCACGTTGGGCGAGGACTCCGCGAACGTGGCGGGCAGCATGCCGGTCGGGGAGAGGGAGAACGCGAGGGCCAGACCCAGGAGGAAAACGATCGCGACAAGCACGTGGCGAGCGGGCGCGAAAGCCATGTACTAGTGTATGGGTCTGCCGGTATATAAAGCTTCACGGCGTTATGGCGCGTTATAATAACGGCGCAATCCCGCAGGGTGCGCGCGCAGGAGGCATCCCCCCTGCGGTTTTTCGCATCGCGGCCCGGTCCCTACCCCTCCCCTGCGCGCTGCGTGCACCGCCTCCGCCCGCTGGCGGGACCGCATGACGTCGTTATTATAACGGGGGCATGGCGCAGGATCCTCCCGCGGCAGGGCGGGAGCAGCGGCTGCGCGCGCGCAGCGGCCTGACGCCGTGCGGGAAATGATTAATAGGACGCGTTCCCATAGTGTACACAGGGACGTCCATGGGGAGGAAGATCGGCATCGTGTCGGCCAAGGGCGGGGTGGGCAAGACCGTCCTCACCGTCAACCTCGCTGCGGCCTTGTCGGCAGCGGCCAAGGACGTCGTGGCGCTGGACGCCGACGTCAAGCTCTCCGGCCTCGCCCTGCAGCTGGGCATGCACGCCTTCCCCTCCTCGCTCGCGGACGTGCTCAGGGGGGCCTCGGTGCTGGAGTCATTATATATTCACCAGACCGGCCTGCGGGTCATCCCCGCCCCCCTGGCAGCCGACAAGCCAGCCAACCTCGCCAAGCTCCGGAAGGTCCTGCAGGACCCTGCCCTCGCCGACAGCCTGGTGCTCGTGGACTGCCCTCCGGGCCTGGAGCAGAACGCGGTGCAAGTCCTCCGCGCGTGCCCCGAGGTGATCGCGGTCGCCACCCCCGACATCCCTGCAGTCGCAGAAGTCCTGAAGGTCATCGCCCTCGCCGAGCAGCACCGGGTCAAGGTGGCCGGCCTCATTGTCAACCGCTACCGGAAGGGCAGGCACGTCCTGCCCATCCAGGACATCGCCGCGACCTGCGAGCTCCCGGTCCTGGGCGTGGTCCCGGAGGACGAGGCCATCGCGCGCAGCCTGTACCTCCTCAAGCCGGCGGTGCTGGCCGAGCCCTACGCCCCGGCCTCGCTGGCCTGCCGGCAGATCGCCCACCAGCTCATCGGCGAGCGCTACCGCCCGCCGAGCTACCTGCGCATCCGGAGGGCCGTGGGAGGGTGGCGACGGTGAGCACACACCACTCATGCAGACCAGATCGGCAGCAATGGCTAGCGGGTGTTCTTCCAGGCATATCGGTGGTGGTGCTGTTCCTTCTCCTGCCTCCGGCAGCCGCGGCCCCCAGCCTCTCCGCCGTGGATGTGCAGCCAGCCATTCCCTGGCTGGGCACCCCGGTCACGCTGCAGGTGGCCTGCGCCGACCCCCAGGGGGTGGCCGTGGTCTTTGCCGACACGGCAGGCCCCGGCATCCTGCTCCCCCGGCTGAATTTCACCCTCCTCGGCGGGGACTACCAGCTCGCCATCCCCTCCTCCTACCTCTACAAGACCGGCCCCTACCAGGCGAACGTCACGTGCGTGAGCACGCAGGGCGACAACGCGAGCGCGCCCGCGTCCTGGACCGTCTCGGTCCTGGAGGGGCAGGTCAGGAGCATCCAGCCTTCCCCTGCCTTCGTGGGGGACGTCCTCACCATCGGCTTCTTCGCCCTGCGCGATGGACAGGCACTCACCCAGGACGTCGCCTTCCAGGTCACCCTCAACGGCCAGCCCGCCCCCCTCCTGCAGCCGCCGCCCTTCGACCTCCTCCAGGGCTGGCTGCTCCAGGTGACCTCCCCTGTCCAGGCAGGGAGCTACACCGTGGCAGTCGCCGCGAGCTACGCGGGCGCGTCCGTGATGAACAGCTCCGCACTCAGCCTGGGGAAGCCGCTGGAATTCTCCCTGCGGAGCGCGGGCCCGTCGCCGCTCACCGCGGGCCAGAACCTCACCCTCACCCTGCTCGCCACTGACCGGGGGGTGCCCATCCTGCCCGCGGCCTCCCAGCTTGCCGTGAGTGTGAACGGCCAGCAGGCCGAAATCCTGCGCATTGCGCCCGGACCTCAGGTCACGGTCAGGCCGCCTGCCCTGGCGCCCGGTTCCTACCCCGTGGAGGTCACGCTGCAGTACGGGAACGGGAGCTACACCGACAGCCGGAGCGTGGCGTACGCCCTGGCCGTGAGCGGGGAGTTCCTGGACCGGGACGGCGACCCCCTGGGGGTGGAGCTGCGGTTCGCCGCCAACGGGACCGTGACCTCCCTCAGCACCGACAGCGAGGGCGCCTACCGCGGCAGCGTGGCCCCTGGCCGTTACACCCTCACGCTGCTCCACGATGACGCGGAGATCACCTGGAAGGACGTGGACATCGCCGAGTTCGAGGATCCCCTGCGATACCTCCCCCTCCCCGACGGGACCGTGCCCGGCCTGGAGCTGGCCGCGCTCTACCACATGGAGGCGGCCCTTGATTTCGGGGAGGTGGAACTCGAACTGGGCTACGATGACAGCCGCGGCCTGGTGGAGAGCGACCTCACCGTCTTCCACTGCAAGGACTGGAACGCGGCCAAGCGCGCATGCCTCGGCTCCTGGGCCGCCATCCTGCCCCAGGTGGACATCGTGAAGAACCAGGTGACTTTCACCAGCAGGGCGCTGGGGGCGTTCGCCGTCGGAGCCCAGAAGGCGGTCCACGTGGACTTCTCCCTCGACCGCGAGGTCTACAAGCTGGGGGACGTGGTCAAGGTGAGCGGCGTGGTGCTGGACGAGGCCAACCGGCCCGTGGACGGGGTGGCCGTGGCCCTGGAGGTGACCGGGGAAGCCATCCGCGCCTCAGGGGTCTCGGGCGCGAACGGCGTCATCGCCTTCGAGTTCGCCCCTCCGGATCGCGAGGGGGCGTTCGAGGTGGTCCTCACGCCCGCCAAGCCCCCCTACCTCGCCACGGGCGGGAGCCAGGGCTTCTCGGTCATCAAGACCCGGGGCGTGTACGCCCTGGTCCCGGACGTGGTCCGGCTCTCCCCGGGCGAACGCAGGGCGTTCACCTTCTCGCTCTCCAACACCGGACAAGCCCCCCTCATGGACGTGGAGCTGGTCATCACCGGCGTGCCGGAGGGCTACGTCAGCATCAACACCCCCCTCATCAGCAGGCTGGAACCCGGCGAGGAACAGCGCATCGAGGTGACCTTCGCCCTCCCCACCGATGCCCCCGTCCAGACGTACAGCGCGAAGTTCATCGCCCGCTCGGGCGACGCCCGGACAGAGGGCATCTTCGCCCTGACGGTGCAGGAACCCGCTGCGCCGGTGGAGGAGAAGCAGGATGCTCCGGCCTTCTCGCTGCCTGCGTTCTCCCTCCCTGCGTTCCCCTCCTTCAGTTTCCCCTCGCTGGGCTTCGCCGTGGGCGGGAATGAGGGGGACATCGCCCTGCTGCTGGGCGTGGGGGCGGCGGCCTTCGTCCTCGCGCTGGTGATCCGCAGGCGGAAGCCCGTTCCTCCCTCCGCCATCTTGCGGGACCTCAAGCGGGAGGTCCGGGGCGGCTAGCGTGCGCGAACGACATAATCAACTCCCCCCTTGCCGGGTCGTGACGGCGCGGCAGAACGGTTTCCTGCCAAGAAGGGAGTGACGGTTATGTCCGTCACTGACGTGTACGTGTTAAGCTACACAACGCATGCTATCGGTTTGTAAACTACCCGCCGCTAAAGCGGCGGGCGTTTGACGCCGGCTAATCCAGGAATGGGCAGCATTTCTGCGGCCGTGATGGCGATCCATCTCCACGACCCCAGCCCCGCGCCCAGGCGCGTGCCATGCATCTGCGGGCCAAGGCCCACGGGGTTCCGGCGGCGCGGGGCCTACACACGTAGGTAGCGGGCCATTTTCAACCCAGTATCTTGCAGGGTGGCGACGATCTTCTGCTTGACCCACCATCTGGCCTTGTTACCGTTCGTGGCAAGGCCGGAATGGCCGGCGAGGCTTTCGTAAAAAACTTTGCCTCCCGGGGCGAAGGTCGAGGGGCCGCCCGCCGTGAAATTCAAGCCCGAGACGAGGGTGGTAGTGTTGATGGTGCCTGTGAGGGAAAGGTGGTCGGGCGTGAAGGTCCAGCGGATCTTGAACCCCTCGTACATGGAACCGACAGGATAGCCGAAATCAGGTTGCCTCGTGAAGTTCTCCCGGGCGATGTTCAGGCCAGGGGGGGTGGTCAGATCGATGACGTAGACGTTGCCAATGGTGTCGCCCGCGTTCCCCCGCCGCTCGAAGAGGTTCACATCGAATTCCGAGAGAGGGGCGAAGAACAGGTTGCTGAGCACCGGGTTTGTGCTGCCGCTATGGACCGAGTTGATCCCGCCGCCGCACACGTCAGTGAGATCCTCCTTGGAGATGAACTTTTGCGCGCCCGTGACAGGATCTACCCAGACCACCTCGGTCACAAAGCTGGCGGGAACGATGTCGTCGGAGCCGCGGATGAAGAAGGCGGACATGAAACAAGTGGAGGTGTTCAGCGGGCGATTGTGCCACTGGATGTCGTCGGTGGTTGAGATGCTCGGAGTTTCTCCTTCGATTACGCCCGGGGCGTCGGTCGTGGAGAGGCTGGAGGGGGAGATGGTGACGTTCACGGTCAGATGGTAATCCCCGTAGTTGCAGACGTTGACCTTGAAATGCTGGCCGCTGGGACCGGAATTGCCATCGCAGGTGGGAACGTTTGGCGCGGCGGTGAAAATGATGACGGGCTCATTCGTGCCGTCCCCGGAGTCCTGCAGCGTGAAGGACTTGGTCAGGGTGTAGTCGGTGGACGAGGTGCTGTTATGGTTGATGAAGGCGCGGACCGTGTAGGTGGCTGCGGATGCGCTTTCGGGGACCTCGAAGCGCCAGACAAGGGTCCTTTCCGTGTAGTTCGGGGCGACCGCGGTCTTCTCGAGGGTGTAGTTTTTGGTGGGGTTGCCCCGGATGAACCAGTTCAGCTCCTCGGTGCCGTTGAAGAGGGAGACAGTCACACTGCCAGAGAGGGGATCGGTGAGGTTGTAGTTGCCGATGGGGACAGCGACCGTGGCGATGTTGCCCCGGATGGCTGACCCATCCTCGCCGGAGGGGGAATAGACCTTGATGTCCCGGACCAGGTTCACGTTCGTGCAGTTGATCACCCGGGTGGCGATGATGTTGCTGCCGTCCTGGAAGGAGCTGAAGGACACGTTGGTCCAGAGGCGGAGGTTGTAGGTGCGGTTGAGCGCCCCCGTGAGGTCGAGGGTCCGGTTGGAGAAGAGGCAGTGATCTTCCACCCCGTCTCTGCAGCTGTTGTTGAGCCCGACCTCTGCCGAAAGAAGCGTGTGATCGTTGCTTTGGCCGGCGAAGTGGGTCCAGCCCGCATACGGGAGGTTGGTGTAGCTCGCCTCGCCCTCCGGCTGGAGCTGCAGCCGCGAGAGCCGGTCGCCGTCGTCGGTGTCGTCGGCGAGGTCCATGAAGAGGACCGAGACATTGTACTTGCCGTCCGTGCAGAGCACCTGCGGGTCCGCGATGTGCGGCCCCTGCACGGCGGTGGTGTTGTAGCGGAACTCCCACTTCACGTAGAGGAAGTAGACGACATCAGCCGCAAGGGTCCATGGGCGGGACTCAGCGAAGGACCCGCCCGCATGGCCGACCGTGGCAGGACCGGCGAGGTGGAGGACCGGGGAAAGGTTGGGGGGATTGAACGTGTAGGTCAGGGGGACGGTCTGGTTGGCCCGCAGGTCCCCAAGCATCCAGGTGATGGTCTTCGTCGCCCCGTTCGATGCCACCGCATCCCCTCCGGAGACCGTGAAGGAGGCAGGGACCGTTTCCGTGACCTTGACGTTGGCCGCGTCCTCCCGGGGGGTGAGGAGGAGGGTGACGCTGGTAGGCTGGAGGAAGATGACGGTGGGGAAGTCGCGGGCGATATCGAAGGGGACGTCCTCCGCGACCAGGAACGCGGCATGGACGGAGGCGTTGATGTTCTGGTCCTCGTTGAGGACCGTCGCGTCCAGGGTGTAGTTCCCTGCTTCAGCCGCGGGGAAGAAGATGGTGTAGGTCCCATCCCCGTTGTCCTTGATCGCAGGAGTCGAGAAATGCCAGGTTGATTGAGGGGCGTGCACCGCCAGGCTGACGTCAGCGCCGGTGACCCGGCTCCCGCCCGCGTCGATCACCCCGATGGTGACCTCCGCGACCTCCCCGGGAGCGATGACGCTCCGGCGGACATTGATGTTCGCCAGGCCGAGGGAGAACCCCGCGGAGAAAGAGACCGTTTTCGTGAGGGCGGGAACTCCGCCAGGGAGGGGAATACCTGCAACCCCCGCAAGCAGCGGCACCCGGGCCTGGACAGCAAGCGTGTACACTCCCGGTCGCAGCGCTGCCCCGGGGGCGGGGCGGGCGAAGGTCTGGTTGCCTGCCTGCACGAAGTCCGCCGCGGCAACAGACCCTTCGGGGCCCTCGAAGGTGCCGCTGAGCTGCACGGGAAGGAGGGGATGGCCGTCCCGGTCACGCAGTTCAATGGGGACGGCGACATCAGCGATCCCATAGAACGGCGCGGGGAGGGCGCGGGCGACGGCTATCTTGCGGATGACCGGCACGGCGGACTCCTGGAACGTGCCGTTGACCGGGATGGGGAGGCCGAAGGTCAGAGGGATGGTGTTCCGGGCGTACCCGTTGCGCAGCAGCAGCCGGAACGGCGCGTGGGGAGGGTCGCCAACGCCGACTTCATTTTCACCAGGCGTATAGCTGTGCGCCGATGTGGCAACCCCCTGGGGAAGCGCAAGCGTGCTCGAGAGCGAAACCGCCAGTGCGACGCAGATAACCACGACGCCAAACCGAAGAGACGCTAGCATTAGAGACATGTTTTAACAGGAGGTTTTTTAAACATATTCGACCAAAAGTGCAGAATACTCCAAAAGACCTTCTTGATCGGCATGGAAGCTGAAGGGCACGGAGCACATGTTCGCCTGCAGCTTGCAGTCAACGCACGTGCAGGCCGGAAGGACCGCATTCACCGCAGGGGAGAAATCCAGCGTTCTGGAGACGTTCGTGTACGTGATATTCAACTGGGAAAGGAGGAGCCGCCCGCCGGTTGCGGAGCCGAAGGTGAGGGGCACATCGCAGATTCTTGAGGCGTCGGGAACGCATGCTGCCAGGTATGCCTGGACGGCGCTGGCGTTGAGGTCCACCGCCACGGGGGAGTTCGAGTTGTTCAGTTCGCCGAGCAGCTCGACATCCCGGTGGGTATCGTTGCCCGTGTCCACGGTCACGTTCTCCGGGAACTTGTGCTTGTAGTAGAGCTCCACGCCCAGGTCGTTGCTACCGCAATCCTCTACGACATAAAAGTATTCGCCATCTTCAGTGATGTCCTTATAGCTCGTTTCTGGCAGGCCCCAGCTTTCGCCCGTGTAGGTGCCGTTCATGTAGTGCTTGTAGACTTTGTCATCTCTCATATCTGACACCCAGAGGTAGGCATTGTCGGTGGTTATTCCGCTCGGGCCATTGGCAGTGGTGCCCACGGTGGGGAAGCTGTCCCCCGTGTAGGTGCCGTTCGCGAAATACTTGTATACTCTGAAATTTCGCGCATCCACCACCCAGATGAAGCTCCCGTTTTGGGTGATGCCTGTCGCCTCGCTGGGGGAAGGTCCCACATGCGTGAAGTTGAATCCGGTGTAGGTGCCGTTGGCGTAATACAAGAACACCGAGTTATTTGAGATGCTCTGGTGGTTCACGATCCAGAAGTGGGTGCCGTTGAAGGTGATTCCCCGCGGGGAAAAGAACAGATCGAAGGTCTCGTTCTCATAGACGCTGTTCTCAAAGAAGCTGTCCTTTCTGTATTTCTCGACACTCTTTGTGTCAGTGAACGTGATCCAGAGGGAGGACCCATTTTCCGTCACTCCGAACGGTACGGCGGCGCTTGTATCCGGATTCTCCGTAAGGATGCAGTCGCCCGTGAACGTCCCTTCGGGCGGGGAGACTCCCTCAATGGTCAGTTGGGCGCTCTGGACGGTCGCGTGCCTAGGAAGGCGGACGAACTCGGTGAAGTTGTCCCCGCCGCGCGAGGGGAAAGTGATGTTCTTCGTTGCGTTGCCATCGTCGAATGCCTCCAGCAAGCCCAGCAGCCCGCGCAGCTGGCCCGTGATGGTCCACTCCAGGACCCCATTCGGGGTCCCGATTTCGAGCGAGGGGTTGGCGGGGAATGACCCGCTGCTCTCGAAGCCGGCTAGCTCCAGGAAGCCCGAGATGGCCACGGCATCAGCGGGAATGTCCAGCCAGCGGATAATGCTCTGGTTGCCGGTGAAGGTGAGGTTCTCCGCGGGGAGGGAGTTGTTGAAGGTCGTGATGGTGGCGCGGTAGGTCACGTACAGGACGGGGCGGTTGCTGCTGTTGGCGGCCGCGGGGGAGTCGAAGCGCGTCTCGTTCGTCGTGGCGGTGCCGGGGCAGTTCTGCTCCCGCTGGGCCGCGAAGCCGACGCTGAACCAGTCCTGGGCGAGCTTGGCCTCCAGGTCCCAGTCCGCCGCCAGGGACAGGTTGTAGAAGCCCTCGCCGGTGATGTTGGTCCAGTTGAACGGCTCCCTTCCAAGGGACGCGTTCCCGATGTCCCCGAACAGGAGGCGGTTGCCGTCGTTGGTGTCCGGGTAGGCCGCGACCTGCTGGTCAAGGTCCTGAAGGCTGACGTTGGTGTTTCCCGGGCAGCTGGCCGCCTGGCTGGCCCGGATGACGAGGTGGACCGAGGTGACGTTGGCGTTGTCCGGGAAGGCGGAGGTGTTCCATTGGATCATGCCGCGGTAGACCTTGCTCTCGCTTGGCGTGCCGCCCGTGAAGCGGCCGACCTTGATGGTCTCCTGCGACTGGCGGGTGTAGACGTTGGGGTTCACCGTCGGGTTCCGGACGTCCATCCCCTGGAAGGTCACGGACTGGTTGTCCAGGGAGACGGTCGGGTCAATCGTGAGGGGGTAGGCCCGCTCGGGGTCGGTGAGCCAGGCGAGGGGGATGGTGAAACGGTAGGCGGTCCCCTGCCGGGACGAGGCGAGGGACAGGCATGCTCCGGCGGCGTCGCAGACCCATGGCTCGGCCAGGAAGAACCCTTCTCCGGACAGGGTGTACGAGAAGACCGGATCCTGGCTGAACGACGAGAATACCGGGTCATGGACCCTGATTTCCTCCTTGAAGTCGCGGGCGAAGTAGGCATACGTCAGGTCCACCCCCGGGAAGACGCCCTGGTAGGTGATCCGGTTGTGGTCCCGGACTGGAGAGGCAAACGAGGGGGCTGGGAGGCCTCCCTCCACTCCCCGCAGGACGAAGGACAGGGACGCGGTCCCCCGGGTGAGCGTGACGGCGCCGTCGTCCAGGGCGGCCTGGTAGAGGTTGTCGGGGACGCAGAAGTCTCCCTGCGGGCAGGCGGTGCGGAAGGTTTCGTCGATGGCCTTCCACGCCCCCGCGTCCTGGTAGTACCGCTGGTACGGGTAGAACGCGATGGCGCAGCCCTCGCTGCCGCAGACCTCTTCCCACGAGGCTCCCCGGCGCTCCATGGTGGCGGGAGCTGCGGGCGTGCCGATCGGCAACACCAGCATGACGAGCAGGGTTCCGAGCACAACGCTCCACGGAAGCCAACGCCTCATGTAGGAGATAGCCCGTCCTGCATTATAAAGGCGTACGTGTGGATCTGCCAAATGGATGCTATCGGTTTCCAACACGGAGGGAACAATAAAATCAGGAGCAAGAGCACCTGCGGCGGGCAATGAGCCAGACACATCGAAAACACCCTCAAGGAGGCGGGAATGACGTTCTGGGCCTGCGAGACCATGAAGGCGTATGCGGCGCGTGACTGGCTTCCGGGCGAAGCTGCCGGGCTTGTGCATGCAACACTGCGCTTCCAACCCCTTTGTCGCCGCATTGAGTTCATTACAGCTTCCACGTTTCTGCTGCTGAACCGATGAATTCCTTCACTTCAACGAATCGCGGCACTTCCGGCAGCAGCCGGGCAAGCTCTTTCTCCCACACGGCTTGCACAGCGGCAACCCGGCTGATAAATGCAGCAGCATCCCATGCATGGCCATAATATGCAAGCTTTTTGGTCACCAAGGCTTTGTCCAGTTTTATTCCCTTTCTCAGGAGAAACCACAAATCGTACACATCCCTCGCTTTCATCCTTGTCATAATGGCCCTTATCTTTTCTGCCGCTATCTCCGGCTCCTGCATGACAAGGAGGGAGAATCCAGGAATCTCGGTGTATAAGGGAGAATAGTACCTGTTTTCAGGCTCGCTATCAACTGAAGATTTCTTGTTTATGTCCAGCCGGACGCCGGAAGAGCTGAGAGGCGTGCCCTTGTACAGGGGGCCCCTGCAACTGAACGCCATCACTACAGAGTTATAAGGCTCCCTCATGCTTTTCAGCGCGCAGTCCACGCCAAATGCTTTCATATCTGATGAAATGCATGCAGAAAGTTTTCCGTGGTCTATGTCCTTTACAGCGCTGAAATCAGCGTCCTCGCTGAACCTGTTCAGGCCGTAGAATTTATAAAGGGCTGTCCCCCCCTTGAAGACAAGCTCGTCTTTCGTCCTTCTTGAGACAGAGAGCAGCAGAAGGCTTAATAGGTAATCCTTTTCTGCGTTTCCAAGGCTCAGTCTTTTCAGGCGTGCCTTCTCACGAAGTTCCTCAAGGGTTATCATGCCTGCCCTCCGGCTGTGTTTACGATCAGCCTCCAGCGGAAATCCTTTTTGCCGCCTCTTTTGAGATTCCAGTCAAGCGGTATGTAATTCCTGTCCACCATGTCCAGCAGCATGCCTGCTTCCCTCCCCGCCTTCTCGACCAGGAAGCCGATCCTCTTTGCCAGGGCCTTGTTTGCAGTCTTTCCCGCATATGCTGCCAGCTTCCCATAATCCAACTCGCCGCTCAGCACGGCCTTTGCCGCCTCGTCAAAGGGGGTGTTTTTCAAGAGCAAACAGTCAATCACGGCCTTTTCCTTCTCTGCGAGAAAAATATCAAAATCCCTGTACCTTGTTTTCCCGTATCCCCAGAAGTGCTTCACCTTCGTGAATTCTATACGCTCCCCCTGAAATGCAAGCCTCTTCTTTGGCTTTGAAACAGCCACCATTATCCCCCGCGGCAGCTGCTCTGTCAGGCCGTAGAGCCTCAGCGCTGTCCAGAAGCTGATGTAGGAGGGTGTGGCAAGGTACGAGGCGATTTCAACCGGATCCGTATGGACGGTGTACGTGCCTCTCTCCACCCTTCTGATGAGGCCCCGCTTCCCCAGCCGGTAGGCCATCACCTTCACATATCTTTCATCCTTCCTCACAATCCTGGAGAGGTCGCCGAGGGTGAACACCGGCAGGCTTCTGAGCTTCTCCAACAGCTCAACGGCTTTCATGACCGTTATTCTGCTTTTCGTGTTTAAATACTTTATATGTATGAAGTAATCTTTTTTGATTACTCTGACATAATGAAATATCATTTCTTCTTATTTCTGATGCAGATGGGAATCATTTTTGATAACTATTGGAGTATAGAATAAGAATTGTATCTATAAAGCTGGGTATTTAAATGGCCTTTTAGGGGTGATGAAGCATGCCGATCTTCATCTTATTCTTCCATTTTTAGAATCGCTATTCTGCGACATCATAAAAAATGAGCTTTATAGATA
>JACQOD010000049.1 GCA_016202725.1 Candidatus Aenigmatarchaeota archaeon
ACAAAATGCCCAAGATAATATTATTTTTAAAAACAATATTCTAAACAGTACAGGATTTCAAGCATTTGATAATGGAAACACGTCATGGGACAACGGATTCTCAGGAAACCACTGGAGCGACTTCTATTTGTCGAATCAGGGATGCCGTGATTTGGATAATAACAGCATTTGTGATGGTCCTTACAATATATCAGGGGGAAACAATCGGGATAATTTCCCGTACATTCCTTTATTCTGACTTTGCTAGGAGATGATATGATCACCCCCGAGAACCTGGTGCGCCATGAATTGATCGGGCTGCAGGTCCTGATAGAGAAATCCGCGAACAGCCATGCTCGCGGCCTGGAGGGGCGGGTGGTGGACGAGAGCCGCAACACCCTGGTCCTGGAGGTGGGGGACAAGGAGAAGACGCTGGCAAAGGAGGAGTGCACCTTCGTGTTCACCCTCCCCTCCGGGGAGAGGGTCCGCGTTGCTGGGAGGGTGCTGGTGGCCCGGCCCGAGGACCGGATCAAGAAGAAGCAGCCCGGGTGGTGAATTCAGTCTCCTGTGCCGGGTGTTCTTCTGGACAGATTGCATCCTCCTGACCTTCGTCGAGGCGGAGAAGTGCCGGGTGCGCTTCCCCTGCCCCGTTCCCCGCTCACATCCTCCTGACCTTCGTCCGCCAACCCGGCGGCGGCGCCGCGCCCCCGCGGGAGGTATTTATACCCATCTTGCCATTATTCATGGAGCACCTATGAAGGAGCACATCGGCGTGCGGGCGCAACCGCCTGCAGGCACCTGCGACGATGGCCGCTGCCCCTGGCACGGCACCCTCCCCGTGAGGGGAAGGACCCTGGAAGGGAACGTCCGCTCCGCAAAAGCCACGCGGACGGCGATCGTGGAGTGGCACTACCACCGCCTGGTCGCCAAGTATGAGCGGTACCAGCGGCGCAAGTCAAGGATCACGGCCCACAACCCGCCCTGCATCAAGGCCAAGGAAGGGGATAGGGTCCTGGTGGCCGAGTGCAGGCCGCTGTCCAAGACGAAGAGTTTCGTGATCGTGGGGTTCGTGAAGTGATGGTATGAAAGCCTTGTCCGCCAATGTCACCAAGACCCTCCTGACGAAGGCCAGGCTGGTCTGCGCCGACAATTCAGGAGCGAAGATCCTCCAGATCATCTCGGTCCGGGGATTCAAGGGGAAGCGGGGCACCCTCCCCCACGCCGGGGTCGCCCAGCAGGTGAATGTCCGCGTCTACCGGGGGAACGAGAAGGTCCGCAAGCAGGTGCACAAGGCCATCATCGTGCGCCAGAAGAAGGAGTTCAGGAGGCCGGACGGGATGCGGGTGCACTTCGAGGACAATGCTGCCGTGCTCATTGATGATAAAGGCGATCCCAAGGGCACCATGATCAAGGGGCCCATCGCCAAGGAAGTGGTGGAGCGGTTCCCGGTGGTGGGGAAGATTGCCACCATCGTGGTGTGAGCATGATATCCTACGCCGATTTCGAGAAGCTCGACCTGCGGGTGGGGACGATCACGGCCGCGGAGAAGATCCAGGGGGCGGACAAGCTCCTGCGTTTGCAGGTGGATCTCGGGTCAGAAGCCAGGCAACTGGTGGCGGGGATCGCGCAGCAGTATGCGCCCGAGCGCCTGCCCGGGCGGCAGGTCATCGTGCTGGCGAACCTGGAGCCCCGCATGCTCAGGGGGGTGGAGAGCCAGGGCATGGCCCTGGCGGCAGACGGCGGCGCGGGCCCGGTCCTCCTGCAGCCTGCGGTGGAGGTCCCCGCGGGGACGAAGGTGAAGTGACATGCGCCTGGAAAAAAATCCGGAAGGCATTGGCGAACTGACGCTCACGACGCCCGAGGAGGAGCGGGCGCTGAATGCCCGGAACGTCTTCGCGTACCTCTCCGGGCACGGGGAAGGCGGGAGGCGGTGGCTCGGCGAGCAGTTTGAAGGGCGCATTGAGCCCTACCTCGCCTTCTCCCGGGCGCGCCAGGGAGCGGACCCCTGGGGGATGGCTGAGGAGTTTTTCCGGGGACGCATGGAGTATCCAACGGCGGAGGCTGCGCGGCAGCTTGGAGCGGCGCAGCAGCGGTCGCATCCGCTTCCTGACACCTTTGAAGGGAGGCTGCTATGAGGCAGGCATGGTCGCGATCCTGGAAGGCAAGCACGCAGCCGCGCAAGCAGCGGAAGTACCACCACAACGCCCCCCTGCATGTCCGCCGCCGCTTCCTGTCTGCCCACCTGTCCGATGCCCTCCGGGCCTCCACCGGGAGAAGGGCCGTCCCCCTGCGGAAGGGGGACGAGGTCAAGATCCTGCGGGGGGATTCCCGCGGCCTGACGGGAGTCGTGGACCGGGTGGACATGAAGAAGGCGCGGGTCTACCTGGACAGCCTGAAAAGGAAGAAGAAGGACGGCTCCGAGGTCCAGATCCCGCTCCAGCCCTCCAACCTCCTGATCACCAGGCTGCACCTGGAGGACAAAGAACGGCGGGCACGGCTCGAGAAGCCCCTCAATCCGCAGGAGGACAAGCCTGCGAAGCCGGCAAAACCAGCAGCCTCCAAGGCCGCGGCGGCCAAGGCGGCCAACCAGCAGGCCGAGGCTGCCAACCAGCAGGCCGAGGCGGCCGAGCAGCAGGCTCCCGCAGCAAAGGCCGCGGCGGGGAAGGGGGACATTTAAAGGACGTTCCCCTTGAATGGAGTGATACTCATGACGCATGTGAAGCGGTATAGGATGCCTGCCTACTGGGGCATGGGCGTGAAGGAGAAGACCTTCGCCATCGTCCCGAGGGGCGCGCATCCGCAGCAGGCGAGCATTCCCCTGGCGGTGGCGCTGCGGAACCTCCTGCACGTCGCCGGGGACAGGGCCGAAGCCCGGCGCATCCTGCAGGCGGAGAAGGTCCTGGTGAACAAGGTCGTGCGCAAGGATGTCCGCCTGGGCATCGGGCTCATGGACCTCCTGGAGATTCCCGAGCTGGGCAAGGTCTGGCGCGTGGAACTCACCAAGCACGGGCTGGCCCTGCGCGAGACCGCCAGCGGGGACCAGAAGCTCTGCAAGGTGATGGGGAAGACCACCCTCCGCGGGGGGAAGCTGCAGGTCAACCTGCACGACGGCCGCAACCTGCTCCTCGATGCGGCGTGCAAGCGCGGCGATTCCCTTCTCCTCTCCCTGCCTGGCCGCCAGCTCCTGCAGCACTACCCCCTCCAGGAGGGCGCGGACGTCCTGATCACCGCCGGCAGCAAGCGCGGTCTCCGCGGCACGGTCCAGGCCCTCCAGGGGAGGACGCACATGGAAGGGACGGCGACCGCCACCCTGGACGTTGAAGGACAGCGAGTCGAGACCCTGCAAGCCTACCTCTTCGTGATCGGCCAGAAGGGCGAGGCAAAGGCTGGAGGTCGTAGCGAACTCCGCGATGGCGCTAGTGGCGGCGGCCTCGGGGAAAATAGCGGCTCACCCCCCAGGAAACGCGCCCGCAAGGAGAAGGCATGAACCCCATGCAGCAGGTCAGGCTCGCGAAGATCACGCTCAACATGGGCG
>JACQOD010000050.1 GCA_016202725.1 Candidatus Aenigmatarchaeota archaeon
AATATGTACAGGGTGGCAATGCATCCCCCGGCTGCGGCCGGGAGGAATTCTTGCTGCATGCTTTTAAATCCCTTACGTTTTTGCCTTCATCAAGTCATCAATCTTGGAGATGAAGCTCATGGTGATGGAGTAATATTCTGGAAATTCTTCCTCAAGGATTTCTTCGTCATAGAAATTCCGGTGGAGAGCTTCCAGTTGCCTAAACGTTTTAAAGAAGGCCGGATCGCTCATATCTTGGGCTATCTGCTTTACAAAATCCCGTATTTGGCCACGTGTTCTTATGGTTATTCCAGAAGACGCACCAAGAGCCTTCATGGCCTGAGCGATTGCTCCCCAAAGCAGTTCTGAGGCCTTTCTGAAATCCCTTTTTTGGATGGGGTTCTCAGCGTTGGAAAAATAGCGATCCCTAACGTTCAGAAATTGAAGAACGGCGTCATTCATAACCAGTGATCTTTCCTGTTGCATCTGCAATCTTCAATGTCTTGATATCTGAAGTGTATCCCCCCACATTTATGAGAACGGTCCATTGCCCATCTTCATGTTTGACACTGATAACTCGGGCAAAGAGAAAACCAGCTTTCTTTATGTAATTCAGCGCCAGTTCGGTTACTGTTTCAATTTCCATTTTTGCCGTTTCCATGGCGTTTCTTTGAGGGACGTTATTTATTACCTTTGGCGATTGTTCTCCTTCCCCGCTTATATTGAGAGGGGACGGTACCCGTGCCGCGCGAGCGGGGCGTGCAGGTCGGCATAGCGTTTCCCGCAGAGCATGCCGCCGGCGAAGGCCGTCTCCTGGGTCACCTCGGCCAGGCAGAACGGGGGCATGGCGAACGCATCCCGCGCCGCGGTGGTGGAGAACTCCGCGTCCACCAGCACCAACCCCGCCAGCGGGCCCTGGAAGACATCCACTTCGAGGGTCTTCCCCTGCCAGGAGTAGAAGTAGCGGATCTTCTCGAGCCGCCTGCCGGGCGAAGCCGCAAGCGCGGCGAACTCCGGGGGACTGAGCGGGATCGTAAGCTCCTCCTGGCGCGAGCAGTCCTCCTGCCGAAGGGGAGCCTTCTTGGTGATCTCATAGCGGTCTCCCCGCTTGCGGAGGCGGAGGACGGGGTGGCCCTCCCGGGGGACGTAGAGGTCGACGATCCCGATGGAGCGGCACCGCGCGAGCCCCGGAGGAAGGGCCTTCGCGAGGAAGGTGCGCTCCAGCTCGACCATGCGGCCGACTGGCGCGTCCATGGGAACCTCAGGAAGCTTTGCTGTTTCCATGGCGTTTCTTTGAGGGATGTTATTTATTACCTTTTGCGGTTGTTCTCCCTCGCCGCTTCTATTGGGCGATCCTGGGATTGCGGACATGACTCCCCCGTCGCCGAGCGGAGGATGGGCGGGCCTAGGGGTCGCGGATGGTCTTGAGCCGCATGCGATCGACGATCTTTTTCTTTTTCATCCAATCACCTCCATGCTCATGTCGCTTCCAGCCACGCTCGCGCGAAATCCCGAGTCCGGCCTCCATCCTCCTTTTCCTCCAGGAGGGCGTGCGCATATCCCGGATCCTCCATGATCCGCTGCAAACGCACCGCAAGCTGCTCGACGTCCCGCTCGACGGCCCTGTTCCCCAGGTAGACCACCACTTCCGCACGATCCCTCTGCAAGGCCTTCGCAAGCTCGGGTGGGGGGAGGGCGGTGCGGACGGGATAGCGGTCCGTGGCCTGCAGCCGGACAAAGTAATCCGCCCAGGTGCCCGCGCCTGACCGTTGATAATCGTCGTCCAGCAGCCGCGAGACGAGGAACATCGCCCTCCCGGTGCGGTCGGCCTCGGATAGCTGGCCGGGAAGGGCCGCCGCCGCAGTAAGCTCCTGCACCGCAAAGGGGAACACGCATACCTCGTCTGCCCGCACTGCCCGCAGCAGGGCGAGCGTCGCCGCCAGATCCGCGGGCTCCTCTCCGGGGAATCCGGCGATGACATCGGTCACGAGACGGAGATCCGGCACGCGCTGCCGGAGGCGGAGCAGCCACGATGCGTATTCCGATGCGGAATACCTCCTGCCCATCCGCGCCAGGATGCGGGAGCTTCCGCTTTGCAGGGGAAGGTGCAGCACCGGCTCAATGACGTCCGCGTGGATGGCCTCGGCCAGCGCATCGGTGATCTGGGAAAGCCAGCGCGGGTGGATGTTGCCCAAGCGAAGCGGGACGCCCAGGCGGGCCTCCCCCAGAGCACGCAGCAGATCCGAAAGGTTCTGGCCCCGGTCTTGCCCCCACGCGCCCACATCCTCGGAAACCAGGCAGATGAGCTTCTCCCCCTTCGAGAGCCACATCCTGGCGTCAGCAATGATGTGGTCCACGGGCAGGCTTGCCGTGCGCCCCGCGGCGCGCCAGATTGAGCAGTACGTGCAGCGGTCGCGGCAGCCTGTGCTGATCCTGACGTGCACCCGGCCACCCTCCGCGTCAACGACAGAGGCAGGCAGGGGACTCATGATGCCGCGAGGAGGCGCCAGCCTAGCGAGTCCTTCCCCAAGGTCCTTCGGTTGCAGGATCTCGAACGGCCCCGCTTCCGCGAGCGTGCCCGGCGCAATGGCCGGCACGCAGCCGCCCGCAATCACCCGCGCCAGCGGAGCCCGCCGCCGGCACTCCGCCAGGGCCGCCCTGCTTGCAGCCAGGCGCTCGCGCGTGAAGGCGCAGGTGTTCACCACCACCATGTCAGCTGTTTCCGGCGAGTTTGCCATCACATAGCCCGCCTGCCGAAGATGGTTGCGCGTCGTCTCGGCATCCACCCGGTTCGTGGCGCACCCCAGGGACAGGACATAGGCTCTCTTGGCGGGCGGGTCCATGGTTGAGTATGGGAAAGCTGCTATTTATTTTTGGTGACGACCGTCCCCCACTCCCCGTCGATGGCGTCCTCCAGCCTGTCGAGCGAGGTGATGATGACTTTGCCGCCGCCGCGCTGCAGGAAGCGGATGGCGGCCTGGACCTTGGGGCCCATGGAACCGGGGGGGAAGTGGCCCGCGGCCTGGTACTTCTGGAGTTCGTCCAGGGTGACCTTTTCCAGGTGCTTCTGGTTGGGCTGCTTGTAGTGGAGGTAGACGTAGTCAACGTCAGTGAGGATGGCCAGGATGTCCGCCTGCACGGCCTCGGCCAGCTTTGCTGCGGTCAGGTCCTTGTCAATGACCGCGTCCACCCCCCTGAGCCCGCGCTCCCGGACGACCGGGACGCCGCCGCCGCCCGCGGCGATGACGATGGCCTGCCGGGAGATCTTCCTGATCTCTGCTGCTTCGACGATCTCCTTCGGCCGCGGCGAGGGCACCACCCGGCGGAATCCCTTGACCGTGCGGATGACCTTCCACCGGGGGTCCATGCGGTCCCGGGTGGGGTAGTAGGGGCCCACGGGCTTGGTCGGGTGCGAGAAGGCAGGGTCGTCCCGGTCCACCAGGACCTGGGTGACCACGGTGACTACCGGGACCCTGAAGCCGCGGGCGTGCAGCTTGTTGTAGAGGGCCTCCTGCAGGAAGGAGCCGATCATGCCCTGGGACTGGGCCACGCAGACATGGAGGGGCAGGGGAGGCGCATAGTCCCTGGCCTTCTCCTGCTGGAGGAGGATGTTCCCGACCTGGGGCCCGTTGCCGTGCGTGAGCACCAGGCGGAAGCCGCGGTTGTGCAGGTTCGCCAGGTGCTCAGCCACCCGGTCCACGTTCTGGACGTGCTGGGCAGCCGTGCCTTTCTGGCCGGGCTTGAGCAGGGCGTTCCCGCCCAGTGCCACGAGCAGGGTCTTCCCCATGGTCCTCTCTTGGGAGGGGGGTTAATAACGTTGCAACGTTGCACGGTGCGTTGCGTACTGTTGCTGCCGTGACCATATTCCCCTCTTGGCTGGAGAGGAAGGGGCCGCCAGGCATGTGCAACATCACCTGCTGCCGCCGGGGCATAGGATGCCACGCCGCAGGGAACCTGCACGGCCCGAAGCGGGGGGCAGTGTTTACGCGGCGACGATATCGTCAAACGCC
>JACQOD010000051.1 GCA_016202725.1 Candidatus Aenigmatarchaeota archaeon
CCTATCGTGAGTCTCCGGGGAAGGAACCCCAGGTCATCGCCTCCCTCTTCGACACCTACATTGCCGGGCCCACGCGCGCCCTCCAGCAAGAACTGCCCTGGGCCCTGAGCGCGCTGCATGACAATGGGGGAGTCCTGCGGCTGAACAAGCGGTGGGCCATCGTCATCAAAAAGGAGACCCACAACAGCCCCTCCAACGTGGAGCCCTTCGGCGGGGCGGAAACCGGCATCGTAGGGGTCTACCGTGATCCCATGGGGACCGGGATGGGGGCGCGCATCATCGCGGGAATGTACGGTTTCTGCACCGGCTATCCCGGGTATGACGGCGACCTGCGTCCCCGGCTGCACCCGCGCCGCCTGCTGGAGGGCGTCCGCGCCGGAGTGGAGTCCGGGGGGAACAAGAGCGGGGTCCCCACTGTCTACGGCCAAACCTTCTTCGATGACGGCTACATGGGCAAGCCCGCAATCTTCGTGGCGGCCATCGGCCTCCTTCCGATGGAGGTGAACGGCAAACCCGGCTACGTGAACGAGGTCCGGCAGGGCGATCGCATCGTCATGGCGGGCGGGCGCGTCGGCATCGACGGCATCCACGGGGCCACGCAGTCCTCCCTCGAGGGCGGGGAAGGCGTGACCGCCGATCATGTGCAGATCGGCAATCCCTTCACCCAGAAGAAGCTGGCCGATTTCCTGGAGGAGGCCCGGGACCGCGGCCTCTATCGCTGCATCACCGACAACGGCGCCGGCGGCCTGAGCTCCTCGGTGGGAGAGATGGCGCGCAAGGCCGGAGGGTTCGCCATGGACCTCGCGAAGGTTCCCCTGAAGTACCGCGGCCTCCATCCGTGGCAGATCCTGATCTCGGAATCCCAGGAGCGCATGACCCTGGCGGTCGACCCCGCCGATTATCCCGCCCTGCAGGAGCTTGCGCAGGTGCACGACGTGGAGATCAGCAATCTGGGCGCGTTCTCCCGTTCCGGGCGCTTCACCGCAACCTATGGGGACAAGCCGGTTGCCGGCCTGGACATGGAGTTCCTCCACCACGGAACGCCCCGGCTTGCGCTGCAGGCGGAGTGGCTCCCGCCCGAGCAGCGGGGCCTCCGGGAGCCTGACCTGGCGGAGCCGGGCGACTATGCGGCCCTCCTGCATGCCCTGCTGCGAGACCCCAACGTCGCGAGCAAGGAGTACATCGCCCGGCAGTTCGACCATGAGGTCCAGGGGACGAGCGTGATCAAGCCCCTGGTGGGCGTCCGGGGAGACGTGTTCTCCGACGCCGCGGTCATCCGGCCGGTGTTCGAAGACCCTGAAGGCGTCGCCCTCGCGGCCGCGGTCAATCCCTGGTATGGCATCATCGACACCTATGCCATGGCCGCGCTCGGCATGGACGAGGCCATCCGGCGCGTGGTCGCTGTGGGGGCCGATCCCGAGCGGATCGCCCTGATGGACAACTTCTGCTGGCCGAGCCCCCTGCCGGGTCCGGATAATCCGGACGCGGCGTACAAGATGGCGCAGCTTGTCCGGGCCAACCAGGCCCTCCGCGAGTATGCCCTCGCGTTCCGCACGCCCTTCATGTCCGGCAAGGACAGCATGTCCATGGACGGCCCCCTGGTCGGCAGGGATGGGAGGAAACACCGGATGTCCGCCCTCCCCACGCTGGACATCACCGCCGTCGGCGTTGTTCCGGATGTCCGGGGGTGCGTGACCATGGACGTGAAGAGGCCCGGAGATGCGGTCTACGTCCTGGGGATCACTAGGGATGAGCTGGGCGGATCCCTCTACTACCGCCATCACGGGGAAACAGGGCTCTCGGTCCCCGCGGTGGACGCCGGGCAGTCGAAAGCAGTGGTCCGCGCCCTCCACCAGGCCATGCAGGAACGGCTCGTGCGGTCTGCCGCCGGGTGCTATCGCGGAGGCCTCGGCCTCGCCGCCACGTTCGCCTCCCTCGGGGGCGGCTATGGCGTTGCTGTCGACCTTTCCGCGGTTCCCTGTGCGGGCAGCTACCGGCCTGATCGGCTGCTGTTCTCGGAATCGGCGGGCAGGTACCTGGTGGCCGTCCCCTCCGCTGCGAAGGACGCTTTCGAGCGCGCCGTGCGGGGAGTGCCCCTCGGGCTGGTCGGCGAGGTGCGGAAGGACGACTACCTGTCCTTCCGGGACGGCCATGGTTTTTCAACGGGGGCTCCGCTCGCCTCCCTGCGTTCGGCGTGGCAGGCGCCGTTCGGGAGGCAGCCATGACCGGGGAACCGCGCGCCGCCGTGCTGTACGGATGCGGCCTCAATTGCGACCGGGAAACGGCCTACGCGTTCACGCTCGCGGGCGCGCGGGCGGAACGGGTCCATGCAAACGCGCTCCTCGCGCATCCGGAGAGGCTCCTGCAGTACGACATCTTCACCATACCGGGAGGCTTCTCCCATGGGGACAGCCTCGGCGCGGGAAAAGTGTTGGCCATCGATCTCCGCCACCGGCTGGGGGAGGCCCTCCAGGAATTCATCGATGATGGCCGCCCGGTGCTGGGCATCTGCAACGGCTTCCAGGTCCTTGTCAAGGCGGGGATGATCCCGGATCTGCGCGGAAGCAGGGAGCAGGAGGTGGCCCTCACGTACAACGCCCAGGGGCGTTTTGAGGATCGTGGGGTCCGCCTGGAAGCCGGACCAGTGGACAGTCTCTTCCTCCCCGGCATCCAGTATCTCGACCTGCCTGTTCGCCATGGCGAGGGAAATTTTCAGGCTCCACCCGAGATCCTCGGCCTCCTTGAACGGGAGCAGATGGTCGCCCTGCGGTACGTCGGTCCTCACGGCGAGCATGACCCCTCCTACCCGGCGAATCCCAACGGCTCAGCCCGGGCAATCGCCGGCATTACGAATGCGCGGGGAAATGTCTTCGGGATGATGCCCCACCCGGAGGGCTTCTGGTCCCGCCAGCAGCATCCGCGCTGGACGCGCGAGGAAGGCCCCGAGGAAGGGGATGGCTTGCTGATCTTCCGCAATGCCGTTGAGTATGCACGCGGCTAACGTCAGAGGCGAAAATAATCGTCACTGCCTGCCATGAACCCGCAAGACGCCACGCGCTCGCTAGCTATCGTCCCTGGGTCCCTGCTGGTGTCGAATATTCTGGCTTCACACGTTAGGCCTTGCCACAAAATAAACTGTCCATTTCCCCGGGCTGATGGCGTATCCATTGAGAATGAAGCGAACGCTTCCGGATGCTCATGACATCAACCCCTCGTCCGAGATCTTGAACATCGTTCACGTTATTCTGCGGCGACCCCTTAGAGCACCTGCACGTCCACGCACACCTTGACCGCGCGGGGCGCGTAGGGAAGGACGATGCGCCTGCCGGTGAACCGCACCCGCACTCCGGCCCGCCGGGCTTCCCTGGCGATCCGCGCTTCCATCTCCTTGAAGGGAGATGCCTCTGGCCCGACGCCGAAACAATGGATGGTCCCCCCCTTCTCGCAGAGGCGGAACGCCTCCTGGATGTATTCCACCGCGGCGGTGCCGAGGGGCATGATGACGCGGTCATACGTTTCCCCGCGATGGAAGGCGCGCACGTCCGCGCACACGAACTGCACGCGGTCGTGCACCTTGTTCTTGCGGGCATTGGCCTCCGCGTAGCGGATGGCCGCGGGATTGGCATCGACGCCCGCCACTACCGCCCCCCGCTTCGCGCAGAGGATGGCGTAGGGACCGACCCCGCAAAAGAGGACGAGCACCCGTTCCCCGGGGAGGACCAGGCTGGCCAGGGCCTGGCGGATGGTCGCCTCGCGCGGGTTGAAGAAGGCCTTGCGGACGTCCAGCAGGTAGCTGCAGCCGTGCTCGCGGTGGACGGTCTCGGTCGGGCCGAGGCCTGACTGCCTGATTTTTGCACGGTCCTGCCAGACCAGCTGGTAGGCCTGCAGGCGGAATTTTCCCTTGACGGCGCTCTCCTCCCGGAGCATGCACTTCACCTGCGGGCAGGTTGCGATAATGTGCCGCGCGAGCGCTTGCGCCTGCGCGCGCGAGTCCGCCTCCACGACCGCCACATCGCCGATGAGGTCGAACGACCTGCGTTTTCCACGAGCAGCGGACTTCTTCACATCCATCTTCACGACCTTCACGCGCTTCTTCGTTTTCTTCATATTCATCCCTCCAGCCTGAAGGCTGCGACAGCCGCATACCTCGGGCCCCCTCCGGAGAGGGAGCTCTCCTTCAGGACGATCTCCCGCGCCATCCCGGTCCCCGCCTGCTGGTGCTGAAGGTCGTGCAGTTTCTGCAGGAGGGCCTCCCTGTTCCTCCCCGAGCGGGGCCGCCCCAGGGTGAGATGCACGGCATGCGGGAGGTCGTCCTTCCGGAAGCGGTCGAGCTGCGCATCCAGCCGGTTCATGAGGAGCTTGCAGTCGTCCTCTCCCGCACGCATCCCCATCCAGACGATGCGCACCTGCCGGGGCGAGCCAAAGAATCCCAGCCCCTCAAGCGAGAAGGGGAAGGCAGGCATGCCCGCCACGGCCGCCTGCACGCCCTCCTTCACCAAGGCGAGATCGCTCCCCGGGATCTCGCCGAGGAATTTCAGGGTCACATGCAGGTTCTCCGGCCGCGTCCAGGCGGCATCCCCATCCGCTTCCTGCAGCTGCCGGATCGCGTCCGCCACGCGTTCCCGCAGGGCGGGGTCCAGGTCCAGCGCCACGAAGAGCCGCATACCTGTTCTTCGCCCCTTCCAGATATAAAGCTGCGCAGGGATCGCGCAGCATGGGTAGCGAAGCTCGCTCGCCCCGCCACCGCGTGAAGGATGTGAAGATCCGCGTGAAGATAAACCAGTAGCATCCGACGAGCGCAAGGTTTTTAAATCCTCACTTCACGTCTGTACCTACAGGGATCGGGCATGGAGATTCACGAGTTCGGCTGGCAGGCGAATCCCTTCAGTTACCGCATTCTTCCCGAGCTCTTCGTCGGCTACGCGGACGAAGTCCGCTCCGTGCTCAATGGGATCCGGTCAGGGGACAAATTCATCCTGCTGCTGGGCCCCACGGGCGCAGGGAAGACCACCCTCTTGCAGCACATCCAGGCCCAGCTCCAGGGCAGGGTCCTCTACATCCCCAAGCCCCCGACGAATCCCGCGGACTGGGTCACCATCTTCCACCCCCTGCTTCGCAGCAGGCTCCCCTTCCGGGGCAACGGCGCGGACATCTACACCCTGCACGACAAGCTGAACCAGAAGCTTCGGGGCAAGCCCTGCCTGCTCTTCGTCGACGAATGCCACGAGGCCTCCATGGAAAGCCTGGAGTGGATCCGCACCCTCACCGACCAGGTGGGCCCCCTGACCCTGGTGATGGCCGGCCTGCCCATCTTCGAGAACGTCCTCAGGGACCGTCTGGAAACCTTCCTCCGCCGCTTCTCGGTCCGGATCGACCTCAACTCCCTCTCCCCCGCGGAAACCAGGGAGCTGGTGAAGCGGCGCATCGAATCCGTGGGCGGGGACGACATCAGGCCCTTCACCGCGGCCACCCTCGAGCGCATCCACGACCAAACAGGGGGATTCCCCCGCGACGTCCTCAAGGTCTGCAACGAGCTCGCCCAGCAGGCGCTTGCCCGCGGCCTGACCACCGTGGACGCGGACTTCCTGAAGGAAGCTTCCATCCCGGCGCGGGTCTCGATGGACGCCCTCGAGGCCCTGCCCTCGCGGCAGCGGCTGATCGTGGACACGCTTGCCGCCCACGGCGACCTCACCCCCACCGAGCTCGTGGAGAAAGTCCAGGCCAAGGGCCACTACAAAGGGGATACGGATACGGCCATCCGCTCGGTGAACAACCTCCTCCGCAGGCTGATGACGGACGGGATCGTGGAGCGCAAGAAGCTCGGCAAGGCCTACAAATATCGCTTGGCCCCCCGCTACCAGACCCTGCTCGTCCAGGCGTGATGGCGGTGAAGTCGCTGGGTTCCTGGTCTGCATTCGGTGGGGTCCCCGTCACTCAGGAAACACCCCTGCCCGGGCTTTGGGACATAACTGCCAATCGCCATCGGTTTTCAAAATCAGTATGCGTGGGCAACAAAAAACGTGTATTCCCATGCCAAGAAGGCTTATGATGTCGTTTTTCAATACACACTCTTCCACAG
>JACQOD010000052.1 GCA_016202725.1 Candidatus Aenigmatarchaeota archaeon
ACCGCGATGACGGCCCCCTCAGCAGCCTCCAGGATGCGGAGGATCGCGTGCAGGTGCCCGAGATGGAGGGGCTGGAACCGGCCGACGAAGAGCGCGCGCATGCCCCCTTTTCCGCGCGCGGCGGTTTAAAGGCCTTTCCCCTCGGGCTTCGCTCTAAAGGGCCAAAATTGAGGTTTTAAGTATTAGCCCCCAACGCTCACACATGAAAATATTTGTTGATAGTCAGGGATTTGTGGATCTTGAAGCCCCTGTACACGTTACGGAAGCCCAGAAGGATGCTATCATTCAATTCTTCAAGCAGAACTTTAATGATTTTGAAACCGAGGAAGTACAGGAAAAAGAAAGATATGTAGGTGATAAGGTTGTGACCAATAAACGATGGACAGTTAAAGACTATTGCCTAATTCTCAGTCCAGAGAGCAAGAATGTTTATGCGCTTTCAAAGAAGATGGACAGATCTACTATGAGCATAAGGATGCAGATGGGAGACTTCGTTCCGAGTTTCATGATATGGCTTAAGGAAAAAGGATATGCTTTTTCTAATGATGAAAGACTGGTAGAAAAGTTCATGAAAGAGGGGAAGAAAACATGAAGCTCTTAATAGGGGATGGAAACAACATTGACTTTAATGATTCGATACAGATGACGCAAAAACAGAAACAAGATTTTATATCATTCTTGAGCACTCAATTTGCTGTTGTTGAAGAAGAACAATACGAGCATGCACGTCATCAGAGGTTAGGCGACAAGCTCTTTGGAAGATCATGGACTCAGAAGGAATATGAGGTTCTATTTGATTTGAAGGACACGAAGAAGGTATCCGAGATGCTCGGCAGAACTTGGATGAGTGTGGATATTAGAAGAGGTTTTTTCATGCCAACATTTCTTGATTGGGCGAGAGAAAAGAATGTTGATATAATCAATGGCGAAATCAAATCACTCATTCAACGGTTCTTGAAAGACAAACAACATGAAATAGAAACAAGAAAATTCAAGAAAAAACAGATAAAAGCTCTGAAAGAAGAATATGACTCTTGGCCTAAAAGAGAGAGATGGTATAAGATTTTACTAGCTGGCGGCTCAATGAAGCAAATTGAATTTGATAAAAAGAAGCAAGAGAGAGAAGCAATACTTCAGACAATAAAGAACATTGAGGATGATATTGAATCATAGATTCTATTCTTCGTTAAAAGCGTATATGGAAGCCCTTGCCCCAAAGACTCAATAGTCTGCTCCTAAGTCGGTTTTTTTGCTACTTTAGGAGCAACCCCCTCGCTGGCGTGGTTGCAGAGGGGGGTTCTTAGTCCCTCGTTAGGGGACTCTACATTGCTCAACTCCCCCACCGTGTCGATGCGTGAGGTCGGAAGAGACATCTGATGCCGCAGGAGACGGAGCATCAACCGTCCACGCTACCTACCGTTTTGTCCCGCCAGCACCACTCTCGTGACTTTTTCAACAACGCTCCTTCCACCCCCTTCATTAGGAAGCCTTCCCAAGAGGGGGTATGGAGTGGCACACCCTGCCTGCAGCGGAGATGCTCAGGGAGTTGAACGCCACTGCCGAGGGTCTGGCCAGCCGGGACGCCGCGCGGCGGCTGGAACATTACGGCCCCAACCAGCTCCAGGAGAAGAAGGGCACCAGTCCGCTCGCCCTCTTCCTGGCGCAGTTCAGGAACGCCCTGGTCCTCATCCTGCTCGCGGCGACGATCTTCTCCTTCCTGATCGGCGAGGCCGTGGACGGGGCCGTGATCCTGATCATTGTCATCCTGAACGCGGTCTTCGGCTTCGTGCAGGAATACCGGGCAGACAAGGCCCTGGAGGCCCTGAAGCGCCTGACCTCGCCGGAAAGCCTGGTCCTGCGGGACGGCAGGAAGACCAAGATCCCCTCGCGGGAGTTGGTCCCGGGGGACGTGGTCTTCCTTGAGGAGGGGACCAAGATCCCTGCCGACCTCAGGATCCTGTCCAGCGCCAACCTCAAGGTGGACGAGGCCTCCCTCACGGGAGAGAGCAAGGCCGTGACCAAAGCAGCAGGGGTGACCCAGGCCAAGGCCCTGGGCGACCGCGTGAACATGGCCTTCGCCGGGACCCATGCGGTCTACGGCCACGGCACCGGGATCGTGGTCGAGACCGGGATGGGGACGGAGATCGGCAAGATCGCCCACCTCATCCAGGAAGCCCCGGACCTCCAGACCCCCCTCCAGAAGCGGCTCGCGGTGTTCGGCAAGCACCTGGGCATCCTGATCCTGGCGATCTCGGCCATCGTGACCGTGGGGGGCATCCTGCGTTCGTACGAAGTATTTGACATGATCCTGACCGGGATCGCCATCGCCGTGGCCGCCATTCCCGAGGGGCTGCCGGCGGTCGTGACGATCACCCTCGCCCTGGGCCTGCAGAGGCTCTCGAAGGAGCATGCCCTCATCAGGCGGCTCCCTGCGGTCGAGACGCTGGGCTCGACCTCGGTCATCTGCTCGGACAAGACCGGGACCATCACCAAGAACGAGATGACGGTCCGCAAGGCCTGGATCCAGGGCATGGCCCTCGAGGTCACGGGCACGGGCTACCAGCCCGATGGCCAGTTCCTCTTCAAGGGCAAGCCCTCCCAAGCCAGGGACCTCCCCCTGCTCCTCCGCTGCGCGGCCCTCTGCAACAACGCCTCCCTGGAAGGGGGGAGGATGCTGGGCGACCCCACCGAGGGGGCCCTGCTCGTGGCCGCTGCCAAGGTCGGCCCCCTCCCGCGGGAGTTCCCCCGGGTGGGGGAGATCCCCTTCTCCTCGGAGCGGAAGATGATGTCGACCATCAACCTGGTCCACGGGCAGAAGACCCTCTTCACCAAGGGCGCGCCTGAGCTGGTGCTGGCCCGCTGCTCGCACGTGCTGCGGGACGGCAAGCCGGTCCGCCTGGATAGGAAGACCCGGGACGCCATCCTGGCCGCCAACCACGGCCTCGCCGGCGAGGCCCTGCGGGTGCTGGGCTTCGCCCTCCGCGCGGGCGGGGAGAAGGAGGAGGGCCTCACCTTCATCGGGCTCCTGGGCATGATCGATCCTCCCCGGGACACGGTCGCGCAGGACATCGCCCTCTGCCGGAAGGCAGGCATCCAGGTGGTGATGATCACCGGCGACCACCGCGAGACCGCCGTGGCTGTTGCCAAGGAGATCGGCCTCTACCGCGAGGGGGACCGCGCCCTCACGGGTGAGGAACTGGACGCCCTGTCCGACGCGCAACTGCGCGCTGCGGTGCGGGAGACGAGGGTGTTCGCGCGGGTGAACCCCATCCACAAGGTGAGGATCGTCGAGGCGCTCCAGCGCCACGGCGAGGTCGCGGCCATGACCGGGGACGGGGTGAACGACGCGCCCGCCCTCAAGCGCGCGGACATCGGGGTGGCCATGGGGATCACCGGGACCGATGTCGCCAAGGAGGCCTCGCAGATGGTCCTCACGGATGATAATTTCTCCTCGATCGTGCACGCCATCCGGGAAGGGAGGGGGATCTACGACAACATCTCCCGCTTCATCCTCTACCTCCTCTCCAGCAACATCGCCGAAGTCCTGATCCTGTTCCTGGCCCTGCTCCTCTTCCCCGCGGGAGCCGAACCCCTCCTCCCCCTGGTGGCGGTCCAGCTGCTCTGGGTCAACCTGATCACTGATGGACTGCCTGCCCTGGCCCTGGGCGTGGACCCCACGGTCAAGGGGATCATGGACCGGCCCCCCCGGCCCGCGAAGGAGGCCCTGCTCAACCGCCGGGCCTTCAGCTACATCCTGGTGGCGGGCGCGGTGATCACCGCGGGCACGCTTTGGCTGTTCGCCTGGGAGCTGCAGGAAGGCCTGGTCAAGGCACAGACCATGGCCTTCACCATGCTGGTGGTCTATGAGCTGGTCAATGTCTTCGTGCTCCGCAGGCTCGGCGGCCTCTCCTTCCTCTGCAACCGCAAGCTGCTCCTCGCCGTGGCAGTGTCGTTCGCCCTCCAGCTGCTGGTGATCTACATCCCTGCCCTGAACGAGGCGTTCAACACCGCGCCCCTCTCCCCCGCGGACTGGGTCGATATCGCCGTCATAGCGCTGTCCCTGCCCATCGCCATGGGGATCTGGGGGCGCCTGTCGCGCCCTCGCCGGGAAATGCAACCGGCACCCCAGCCTGCACCGGCCATGGCTCCAGGAAGGAGCCGAGCACGCCCTTACAGGAGAGCGCGCGCTGGCAAGAAGGACACATCCCGTTAGAGAGACACTCACCGGCAGGCCAATTTTCCCGGCGTACGCGTGCAGCTGCCAAACGCATGCTTTCGGTTTCCAAAGGGGGGGCAGTAAATTGGTGAGTTGGCGAGCGCTCATCCCCCGACTGGAGTTGGGGAAATTCGCGCCTTTGGGTAGCTGGTTATCAGTTGCGCGTCCAGTGCTCCTGCCGGCAGGGCATTGCCGTTGGGGAATATGCACAGCGCGGCAATGCATCCTCCGGCTGCAGCCGGGAGGAATGCTTGCTGCATGCTTTTAAAATCAGAATCAAGAGCGCCTGCGGTGTGCAATGAGGTACACACCTACTCCCAGGCTCCCGACGTCGCATTCGCTCTGTGCCCGCCCTTTTTATCCGGGCCTCCCCAAGTAGGGATATGCTGGCTCCCCTGCTGGTAGCCCTGGGGATCGTCCTGATCTACCTGTCCAGCGAACGGGTGATCCGCTACGCGGTGAACCTTGCCAGGCTCCTGGGCCTCTCCACCCTCGTGGTGGGGTTCCTGCTGGTGTCGGTCTCCACCTCCCTCCCCGAAACGTTCGTCGCGGTCTTCGCGGCCCTGGACGGGGATCCCCAGCTGGCCGTGGGGAACGTCCTGGGGTCCATCCTGTTCGACATCAACATCATCCTCGGCCTGAGCGCGGTCATGGCCGGGGCCATCGTGCTCAAGCGGAAGGAGAACCTCCACTTGATCGAGCTCCTGTTCATCTCCACGGTGATCGCCGTCCTGGTGTTCTCGGTCCCGAGGCTCACCGTGACCCACGGGGTGGCGCTGCTGCTGCTGTTCCTCTACTCCCTGCGCAAGCTCTACAAGAGCGGCAAGCCTGAAGCCCGGCAGGAGGAGGACCTCCTCCACCACCACAAGCGCCGGATCCTGGGGATGCTGCCCCGGGAGCGGAGCCCCTACCTCACCCTGGCGAAGTTCCTCGGCTCCGTGGCGGTCCTGCTGCTGGGCGCCAAACTGCTCACGGACGGCGCCCTCCTGCTGGCAGGGGATCTCGGCCTGGGCACGGTGTTCGTGGGCGCCACCCTGGTGACCTTCGGGACCTCCCTGCCCGAACTGACGGTCGCCCTGGCAGCCCTGCGGAAGAAGTATTATGGACTGGCCCTGGGCGACCTCGTGGGGGCAGGGGTGACCAACCTCACCCTGGTCCTGGGCCTCCTGGCCCTCCTGGCGCCGGGGCCGGTGAACCTCCCGCCGATCACCGGGATCCTGCCCTTCCTCCTGGCATCGACCCTGTTCCTCTGGTACACGCTCGCCGAGAAGGGGCGCGTGACCTCCACCGAGGGGGCGGTCCTCCTGCTGATCTACCTCGGCTTCCTCCTGGAGCAGCTGGGCCTCCTCGGGCTGTTCGGGGGGTGAGCAGGCCGGGCGCGCCCATGCTTTTTGCGCTGGCACCGCGCCCGGCCGCCATGATCAGCCCTGCGGGGGGGGGGTCGGTTGCCCGGGAAGCCAGGCGGAACGGAACCCCCGTCCCGGCGTCCCGCCGGTGCATCCTCACGGCTTTTCGTGCGCAGCCCCTGCGCCCGGCGTGACCGCTGCAGGGAGCGCTGACGCCAGCGGCGGAGTCGCCCTGACCGGCGCCGCGGCCGTTCTCCCCGCGACCTGCGGCACGCCCCGCGCGATATGTGCCCGGAAGCAGCCGATGACGCAGCCTGGCGCGCCGGGGTTTTCCATGGCAATAATTGTGCAGTATGGGATCGTCATACAGTAACCCGACCGGCTTTACTGGTTCGGGCATGTTTCATGCTGCATGGGCTCCCCTGACCGTGCAGCGTCCCTTCCACGGGTTCTCATTCCTGCTGATGGCCAATTCGACCATGGGGGCAGTGGTCTCATTATTTTATGTCGATTCCTTATGTTGCGGCGAGCCCTTGGGGCCGTCGTCACCCTCCGGACCCCGGCCCCGCGGAGGGCGGCTCCGGCTCGGCGGGAAGGCCGCGGATGCGCGGCCACCCCTTCACCGGAACCGGCGGGCGCGCATCCCCGACCAGGCGGAAGGGGGCGGGCCCCTCCACCATCTCGCGGTAGACCTGCTCCTGGGCCTCCGCCACGGCGGCCCGGAACCGCTGGCCGTAATCCTGGACGCCGTCCCGCGTGAGCACCACCAGCTCGGGAATCGTGCCGGGCTGCTCGGGGGCAGCGGCCTGGATCGCCTGGTAGCAGATGCCGCTCACCTGCCCCAGGGTCAGGGTCGCCGGATCAAAGATCCCCCCCGCCAGCCGCTGGACTTCCTTCTTCGCCGCACCGCCGTGCACGCCCAGGACGAGCAGCGGGAACGACATGTCTCCCTCTTCCTGCTCGTTCAGGAGGTCGCCGAAGGGCGTGATCCTCCAGAGCCCGGGGGCGGGCTCGTACGCGGCGAGCGCAAAGGCAGGGAGATCGCCAGCGGGGTCATCCTTGGCAGCCTGGCGGCACACGCGGGCGATGGCCGGATACCGCCGGGTGCGGACTGCCCGGGCCCACTCGGCAGCCACCTCGTCCGCGGAAGACCCGTACCGCGGGTCGCCGGAGAGCCTCCCGAACCACTCCCGCAGCTGCGGGCTCTCGTTGCCGCACGCGGCAAGGGCCCACGTCTTCCCGTAGGCAACCTTCCGGGAGGCTTCCGAGCCCACGTACTCGCCGTCCCGGTCGGAGCGCTCCCAGCGGGCGTCTGCGGCCAGGACGATCCCCTCCGGCAGGCGGGCAGCCA
>JACQOD010000053.1 GCA_016202725.1 Candidatus Aenigmatarchaeota archaeon
ACATCGAGGAGGTCGCGGTCAAGCACCGGATCCCCCTCGACTCTGTCATTGTCAAGATGTCCGCGGAGGAGGCCATCGAGCCCCTGCGGAAGGCCATCACCGACGCCTACCCCGAGGTCAGGGAGGCGGTCGAGCGCTCCCTCGAGACGGTCCGCAAGGGGGAGAAGGTCCTCATCATCGGCGTGGGCAACACCTCGGGCGTGGGGAATGATGCTACGGGCGTGAAGACTGCTGAAGAGTTCGCCGCTGCCACGGAGCGGGAGATCCAGAAGAAGCAGAAGGGCAAGAAGTAAAGGGTAGGGGCCAACAACCTTCTGCGCTCGCAGGCGGGTGAGGGCACGAGCGGCTGTCCGGATCTCCCAAACGGGTTTTTATTGCGCGGCGCCACCATCTTCAGCATGCGGATCATCGCGGACCTCCACATCCACTCCAAGTATGCGCGGGCGTGCAGCAAGGACCTCGACCTCGCCCACCTGGAGCAGTATGCCCGGCTTAAGGGCCTGCAGGTCCTGGGGACGGGAGACTTCCAGCACCCCCGCTGGATGCAGGAGCTGCAGGAACTGGAGCAGGGGGAGGACGGCCTGCTCCGCAGCAAGACGGGCTTCCCCTTCCTCCTGCAAACGGAGATCTCGCTCATGTACTCGCAGGGCGGGAAGGGGCGAAGGGTGCATCTCCTGGTCCTGGCCCCCCATCGCGAGGCTGCCCTGCAAATAGCGGATGTCCTGGGGAAGCGGGGGCGGCTGGACTATGACGGCAGGCCGATCTTCGGCATGCCCTGCCCGGAGTTCGTGGAGCTCATGCGGGGGGTCTCCCCTGAGGCGGAGGTCATCCCTGCCCATGCATGGACGCCCTACTTCGGCGTGTTCGGGTCGAAGACCGGCTTCGACCGGCTGGAAGACTGTTTTCAGGACCAGGCCCGCCATGTCCATGCGATCGAAACCGGGCTGTCCTCCGACCCGCCGATGAACTGGCGGCTGCGCCAACTTGACAAGATCCAGCTCCTCTCCTTCTCCGACTGCCATTCCTTTTGGCCCCATCGCCTGGGGAGGGAGGCGACCGTCTTCTCCCTCCCGCAACTCAGCTACCAAGGCATCCTGCAGGCCATCCGGACCGGCAGCGGCCTGGAAGAGACCATCGAGGTCAATCCCGCCTACGGGAAGTACCACTGGGACGGCCATGCCGCCTGCGGGGTGGCGCAGAGCCCTGCCGAAACCAAGAAGCAGGGCATCATCTGCCCCCGCTGCAGGAGACCGCTCACCATCGGGGTGGAGTACCGGGTGGAAGAGCTGGCCGACCGGCCTGCGGGAGAACGCCCGCCAGCGGGCAAGGGCTACCGGTCCCTGCTGCCGCTCATGGAGATCCTCGCGTTCGCGCGCGGCACAGCGGTCTTTGCGAAGGAGACCGTGCGGGTCTACCACCAGCTGGTCGGCCAGTTTGGCACGGAGTTCGCCCTGCTCCTGGACGCCCCCGATCAGCAGCTGGAGCAGCTGGATCCCGCGGTCGCGCAGGCCATCCTGGGCGTGCGGCGGGGAGAGATCAGGGTGCGGCCTGGTTATGATGGTGTCTACGGTGTCCCCGAGGCCCCGGGCGCCCCCCGGGCAGCCCCGCCCGCGGGCCCGCAGCTCCCGCGAAGGGGGCAGACCTCCTTGTTCTCGTTCGGAACCGCGTGAGCGCCCCATGCTCGTGGCCGAGGTCGCTGGGATCTTATGGATCGTCATACATTAACCTCACCGGCTTTACTGGTTCGGGCATGTTTCATGCTGCATGGACACCCCTGACCGTGCAGCGTCCCTGCAACGGGCCCTGGTCCCTGCCGGGAGCTGCCTGGCTTTTCGCCCTGCCGATGGCCAATTCGACCATGGGTTGGTGGTTCTCTTATTTCCTGTCGGCCACGTATGGAGGCCCGGCGATCACGCCCCAGGCCGCCACTGGACCGTCACCTGGCGCTCCGCGTCGGTGAAGTAGCCGTACGTGCTCTGGACCTCGACGGTCTTCTGGACGATGCCGCCCGCCGGCAGGTCGCTGACCTCAAGGTCGCAGACGATGGTGTTGCTCCCTCCGGAGAGGGTGAGCTCGCGGCTGCAGGCCTCGACCAGCTGGCCGGCGAGGGTGGTGGTGATGCTGATCTTGTTCCAGGCGGAGCTGTCGGTGGGGCAGGCGGTGATCCCCCCCTCGTCCAGCGCGCACACCACCCCGCCGCCCACGTTGGTCACGGTGATGCGGAGGGGGGAGACCACTGCGCCCTCCCTGTAGACGCGGACCGGGCCTTCCGGCTGGACCGCGATGGCAATCGGGCTCCTGCTCGCTGCGGTGGTCTGGGCGGGGAGAGGCTGGCCGTTGTGCTGGCGCGCGATCATCTCCTGGCGGGTGCCCAGGGTCAACTCGGCGAGGGTGGCGGACTGGTAGCCATACGAGACCCGGGCCGTGGGCCGGTAGGTGACCGAGATGCCCTGGGGAACCTGCGGCGCGGTCGCGGTGAGCGCGCAGTCGAAGGTGTCGCCCGGGGTGCCTGCCGAGGCCACGGGAGCCAGCAGCCGCTGCGGGAGCTGGCAGCGCAGGTCGCTCCCCCCCTGCATCCATTCCTCCATGCCCAGGAGGCGGAGATCCCCTCCTCCGGCGTCGAATGAGCCCGTATTCCTGACCTTGAAACGGAAGGTGAGCGGCTCCCCGGGGAAGACGGTGGTGAAGTCGGGATCGAAGCGCTCGATGACCACTCCCGAGCCGCCACCCAGGGCGGTGCAGCCCGCGACCAGGACAACCAGCGCGAGAAGGGCCAGCAGGCGGGCCATGCCTGTAGTTGGGTTGGCAGACTTATATTGGGCGGGATCCGTTCGCTCCGTGGGGAGCGAACCCGGTTGCTGTTCTGGGGAAAGGCCTGCCGACAACCCTTCAGCGGAACCCGAAGCCGCCGATTTCCTGGGTGCCCTGGACCCGGAGCTGGGTGGAGGCGTCGATGGTGTAGCGGTAGTCCAGCTCCACGGTCAGGAGGGACTCGGTCCGGATCGTGGGGGCGGAGGTGACCTCCAGCTCGCAGGTGATCTCCGCTTCCTCGCCGCGGAAGAGGTCGGCCTGGAAGGTGAACTGCGAGCAGTCATCGCCGAAGCCGGAGAACACGAAGTTCGTGCCTGCGGGCGGGCGCACGATCACGTCCACGGGGTAGTTGAGGTCGCCGAAGAAGCTGCTGCCCGAGAAGCCGAAGGTCTTGGGAACCACGCGGCCACTGCCGATGAGGGTGTTGCGGATGCGGATGTGCACGGGGAAGATGTCGTAGGTCTGGCCGAAGCCGAACTGTCCCTGGCTCTTCACGAAGTCGCCCATGATGATCTCCACGGACAGCGGTCCTGAAGTGTAGGTGGCCGCTTCGCTGGGAAGGGCCTGGCCGGCCTGCTTGATCCTGATCAGCTCGGTGGCGTCGACGATGGTCACGGGCTTCTGGGCCGAGGTCGCGTAGTCGTAGGAGATCCTGGCTATCGGCTCGTAGATGAAGTCCTGGCCCTTGTTCAGCTTAGGGGCCCGGAAGTTGCTGAAGGTGACGGTTTCGGTCTCGCCGGGGGTGTTGGTTACCGGGTCAAATGGGATGAGCTCCCCCAGCTGCTTCTGGGTGAAGCCGAACGTCCCCCATTCGGCGGGGTCGATGTTGGTGATCTCTGCCACGACATTGCGGGCGCGGGATTCCCCGGTGTTCTGGACCTTCAGCAGGAAGTCGATCTGGTCGTCGGAGAAGACGTCGCTCAGTTCGGGCTCCCACCCCAGGATCACCACGCCCGGTCCCGCCCCTCCCGAGGAGGAGGTGCAGCCCGAGATCACCACGAGCGCGAGAACCGGGACGAAGAGCAGCAGAGGTCGTGAGGAACGCGAGGATGGTCGCATGGAAGTCTCTTTATTATTGTGGCCCGCACTTTATATAAGCCTTGCCGAGCCCGGCGAGGCGGGCAACCGCTCGCTTGCGGCCCTATACGGTCGGCGGGAATCCGCGCTCCGCTTCAGCCCGGCATGCCTGCCCCGCTACTCCTGGAGCGGGCGCGGCTCCACGGTGACCTTCGTTTCCTTGCGGAATTCGTAGACATAGCCGATATCCACCTGCAGCTGCCGCGTGCTTTCCTTGCCCACATCCTTGTCTGCAAGCTGCGCGATGGCGCAGGGCAGCTCCCGCCTGCCCTGGATGAGGCGGGTGATCTTCTTGTCTTTAATGTCGTCCGCGCATTGTTCTTCCTGGTTGGCGGCAGTAAATGGTGCCTCGAAGATGTTGTTGTTGAGGATATCCACCTCATAGCTGGGTTGCCCTCGGTTCTGCAGGAAGCCGATGCCCTTGTTCTCCACCCGCAGCGTGACGGGGATCAGGCCTGGGTCCCCGGGGGCGGCAATGATGGGCTGCTGGTCCTTGACCTCCCACCAGGCCTTGACCGGGCCCTCGCCCAGCGAGGTGGTAGAAGAACGGGGGCTGAAGCTGCCCTCGGCGATGCGGCGGTTGTACTCCACGGAGTTGATGAAATGGACCGTGGTCAGGCTGGCGGTCTGGTAGGGGTAGGATGCCCCTACCTTCAGGGTACAGGGGGTGATGAGCCTGGTTGCTTCGTCGGGGGTGAGGGTCCAGCGGACCTCCACGGTCTCCTCGGGAAGGAGGTTCGTGATGTCGCAGGTGGTTTTCCCCTTCCCGGGTTCTTCCCCCGGACATTCCGTGGTGATGGCCGCACGGGTGAACAGGCCGTCGCAGTAGTCGAAAAGATCGACCGTGATGGGAAGCTCGCTGGTAGAGATGGCGCTCCCCGCTTCTTCATCTGTGAACGCCTTGCTGCCCTGGTTCTTGACCGTGGCGACGAGCTTGACCGGCTGCCCCCCGACCACGGTGGAGGGGAGGGCCGAGAGGCGGGTGATGACGACGACATCGTTCTCCAGGGAGATGGTGTTCCCGAAGCCGAACAGGGGGATGGAGATCGCCGTCCCGGGGATGGTGCAGCCGGAGACCACGACCAGGAGCGGGAGCGCCAGCAGCAAGGCAGCCTGGCGCATGCCACCGCGAGGAAGCGGCTTCATGGTTCATTATTAAGGCGGGGCGCATAAATAGGGGCAACGGCTGGGGGAGAACATGCGATCCACATCCCGCAAGGGGCAGCAGGTCTTCGAATTCATCGTCGCGACCGTCCTCTTCATCGGCATCATCATCTTCGTCCTGAACCTCCTTAACGCGAACGTGAGCCTCTACACGCAGGACTACTTCACGGCCAACCGGGAGGCGAAGGCCATCGCGGCCTCGGAGGCGCTGGTCAAGACCTCGGGTGGGGTCGGGCTGACGACCGCCTGGCCCGTGCTGGACACCTTGCCAGGGGGAAAGATGGACGCCTTCGCGGCGCGGTGTGCAGCGAATCCCAGCGGTGTGCTTACAGAGCTAGGGTTGGATCACATGCCCGGTGTGGGGGGGAGGACATACGATCTCCGAGCTGAAGCATGGATTCTGGGAGACACCGGTCCCCGCATGGTCTGCGGGCCCTCCCTGTCCCAGCAGACCGGAATCAGCACCGTCAAGAGGGTTGCGATTTCCCCCACGGGCCAGTTGCTGAACCTCACTGTCTGGGTGTGGTAGCTATCGCTTCCGGCGGACGAACGCTGCCAGGATGCCCTCGAGATCGGGCTTGCCGCGCTCGAGCAGCTCGTAGCGGGTACGCACAATCGGTTTCTTGCTTTTGAGGACGCGGCGGAGGTCGATGGGCGTGCCCGAAATCACCGCATCGCAGGGCGTGGCGTTGATGGTCTGCTCCAGCTCCCTGATTTGGGCCGCGCCGTAGCCCATGGCGGGAAGGACGGCTCCCAGGTGGGGGTAGCGGGCGAACACCTCCCGGAGGCTGCCGCGCAGGCAGGGGCGGGGATCCACGGGGATGGCCCCATGGGACCTGGCGGCGATCGTCCCGGCCCCGTAGGCCATGCCCCCGTGGGTCAGGGTGGGGCCGTCTTCCACCACCAGGACCCTCTTCCCCCGGAGAGAGACAGGGGATTCCAGGGTGATGATGGAATCCGCGTCCACGATCGTGGCCCGAGGATTGAGCAGGCGGAGGGAGGAGCGCACCCGCTCCACGCTCCCCGCGGGGGCGGTTTTCTCCTTGTTGATGATGAGGACGTCCGCGGCGCGGGCGTTGACCTGGCCGGGGTAGTAGGACCGTTCATGGCCGGGCCGGTGGGGGTCGGCGATGCAGATCCAGAGGTCCGGCCGGTAGAAGGGGATGTCGTTGTTGCCGCCGTCCCAGACGATGACGTCCGCTTCCTTCTCTGCGGCGGCAAGGATGCGGGCGTAATCCACGCCCGCGAAGACCACGGCACCCATCTCGATGAGCGGCTCATACTCTTCGCGCTCCTCGATGGTGGTATGCTGCTTCGCGAGGTCGGCCGGCGCGGCAAAGCGCTGCACGGCCTGGCGGGCCAGGTCGCCGTAGGGCATGGGGTGGCGGATCGCCACGGCGCGCTTGCCGAGGGTGCGGAGGATCGAGACCACGTGACGGGTGGTTTCGGATTTCCCGCAGCCGGTGCGGACCGCGGTCACGGCAACCACGGGCTTGCGGGAGCGGAGCATAGTACTCTGGGGACCGAGAAGGAGGAAGTCAGCGCCCGCGGCCTGCACGATGGCGGCCTTGTCCAGGACGTCCTGGGCCGAGAGGTCGGAGTACGCCAGCACGCACACGTCGGCGCGGAAACGCTTGACCAGGGCAGGCAGCTGCTCCTCGGGGAAGATGGGAATCCCCTTGGGGTACCGCTTCCCTGCAAGGACAGGCGGATAGCGGCGGCCCGCGATGTCGGGTATCTGGGCTGCGGTGAAACAGGCTACGTGGTAGCGGGGGTTGTTCCGGAAAACGACATCGAAGTTGAAGAAGTCCCTGCCCGCCGCGCCCAGGATGATGACCGTCTGGTTCACACCCCTTCTTGGGGAGGGGGACATAAATCCCCTCTCGGCAGTGTGGCGCTCCAATGGTTGGCGGGTGTCTGTGGCCCCCAGGGGCGGATGCCTCCACCGTCGCCTCATGCGAGATGACCCCCTACTTCCCGAGGATGGCCTGCGCGAGATAGGGAAGGAGGTCGCTGGCGAGCAGGCCTTCCCCCCTTCCCTTGGCGGCCATCTGGCCCGCAGTCCCGTTCATCCAGGCCGCTGCACAGCCAGCCTCGAAGGGGGAAGCGCCGCGGGCGAGCAGGGCGCCGCAGACCCCTGCCAGGACGTCGCCCGTCCCGCCTTTCGCCAGGAAGGGCGTGCCGGTTTCATTCGCGAGGGTGTGCTTGCCATCGGAGATGACGTCCACCGCCCCTTTCAGGAGGATGGTGCAGCCCAGCTCCTTGGCGAAGCGCTCGACCATGCCCATCCTCTCCTTGACCAGGTCGGTGGGCTGGACGCCGGTCAGCTGGAAGAACTCCTGGGCATGGGGAGTGATGACCATCTTCTCGTGCGCAAGGTCCTTGCGGTTGCCCACGACCTGGATGGCATCCGCATCCACGACCACGGGCTTGCGGTTCTTCTCCAGGAACTTCTCCGCGAACATAGCCGTCTCCCGGCGCTGCTCCACGCCCCCGCCCAGGACCGCGGCATCGGCCTCTTCAAGCAGCCTGAAGGCGTCCGGCAGGTGCCAGGAATTGAGGAAGTCCCCCCGGACCGGGAAGGCGATCAGGTCGGGGGCGAACGAGGCGATGATGTCCGCGGCGCGCCGGGGGGCCAGGACCTTGACGACACCCGCACCTGCCCGCAGGGCTGCCAGGGCCGCCAGGGCTGGAGCGCCAGAGTAGAGCCTGCTCCCGCCGATGACCAGCAGTCGGCCGTAGTCGCCTTTGTGGGACCACGCCTCCCGCGGGGGGAAGAGCTTCTTCACCATGGCTTTCGTGACGGGCATGCACTGGATTGAAGGGAGAGCATAAATTGCTGGGCCTGGTTATGCAAGGGTCGCCGCCTTACCGGATCGTCGTCCCCTCGAAGGGCTTGCCGTCCAGGCATTTCTCGAGGTTGGGGATGTTGGTGCCGTTGAGGATGATGACTGGCAGGCGAGCGGAGCGGGCCAGGGCGGCGGCCGCGGGATCGAAGGGGGCGTGCATGCCGGGCTTCCAGGCCAGGCCGAATAGATCGTGGTAGCCTTTCCAGGTGAGGTCCTTCAGGGGGGCGGCATCCGGGTAGCGGTTGGGGTCACGGGTGCAGACGTAGTCGACGTTGGTGAGGTTCAGGAGGGACTTGCACTTGTAGGCCTTCGCCAGCGCGACCGCGACGTAGTCGGTGGAGTTGCCGGGCTTCCAGCCCGCGGCCACGACGACGGGCTTGTCGGTCTTCACCCGCTGGGACGACGCCAAGATGGCTGGGTGGGCGAGCGACCCCAGGCCAGCCCGCAGGAGGTGGGCGTTCAGGCGCGTGGCCTGGATGCCGATAAGGTCGAGCTCCTCCGCGGGGACGTCGGCCAGGCGGTGTGCGGCCTGCTGGTAGGATCGGGCAGTCGCGCCGCCGCCGCACACCACCAGGAAGCGCTTCCCCTGGCGGACCTGGGCCAGCAGCAGGGTGCGCAGCCGGGCGAGGAAGGCGATGTCAATGCCCGCGGGCGCGATCAGCGACCCGCCCAGGGAGAGGACGATCATGGCCGCCTCCTGGGGGTGCGGGTGAACGGGGAGCCGGAACGTTTCGATGTTCCGCCCCCATCGACCCCATCCATCTGTGCCCGCTGCAGCCTGCCGGAATAGTCAATGTAGACGGTCTTAAGGTGGGTGAACTCCTCCACGCCGGTCCAGCCGGCCTCGCGGGTGTGACCGGTGGCCTTCACGCCCCCGAAGGGGAGGTGGACCTCTGCGCCAGTCGTGGAGGCGTTGACGTAGGTGATGCCGGCCTCGATCCGGTGGATCGCGCGGAAGGCGCTGGTGATGTTTTTCGTGTAGACGGCCGAGGACAGGCCGTAGGGGATGTCGTTCATCACGTCGATGGCTTCGTCCAGGGAGCGGACCGTGAGCAGGGAGACGGCCGGCCCGAAGATCTCCTCCCGGGCGATGCGCATGTCCGGCTGCACATCGGTGAAGAGGGTCGGCTGGTAGAAGAACCCCTTGCCTTTGGGGATGGTGCCGCCGCAGCGCAGGCGGGCGCCCTCCTGCAAGCCGAGCTGGGTGTAACCATGCACCTTTTCCACCGCGCGGGCATTGATGAGCGGACCCACCTCGGTGCCGGCCCGCAGGCCAGGGCCAAGGCGCAGGCTGCGGACGCGGGCCGCGAGCAAGCGCTCGAATTTCTCCTGGATTTTTTCGTGCACGATCACCCTGGAGGCGGCGGTGCAGCGCTGGCCCGAGGTGCCGTAGCCGCCCCAGACCACCCCTTCAAGGGCGAGGGCGAGGTCGGCATCAGGCAGGATGATGATGCCGTTCTTGCCGCCTCCCTCGACCCCGACCTTCTTCATGCCGGCCTTGCGGATGATGCCTTCTCCCGTGGAGCCGTTGCCGGTGAAGGAGATGCCCTGCACCTGCGGGTGGGTGACCAAGGCGTCGCCCACGGTTTCGCCGGGCCCCGTGACCAGGTTCACGACCCCTGCGGGGGCGCCGGCCTCCTGGAGCAGCTGGACGAAGCGCGTGGCGCAGAGGGGCGTGTCGGAGGAGGGTTTCAGGATGACGGTGTTCCCGCACACCAGCGCGGGCAGCACCTTCCAGGAGGGGATGGCGACCGGGAAGTTCCAGGGGGTGATGCAGGCCACGATCCCTACAGGGACCCGGATGGTCAGGGCGGCCTTCTCGCGCAGCTCAGAGGTCGTGGTGGTGCCAAACAGCCGCCTGCCCTCCCCTGCAAAATATTCAGCGGTATCGATCGCTTCCTGGACGTCGCCCCTGGCCTCGGGCAGGACCTTGCCCATCTCCAGGCTCACCAGCCGGGCGAGCTCTTCCTTGCGCTGCTGGAGGAGGGCGGCCAGGCGGAAGAGGACGCGCGCCCGGGTGGGGGGAGGGGTGTTGCGCCAGGCGGGGAATGCCTTGGCAGCGGCGGCCACGGCGAGGTCGACGTCGCGCGCGTCGCCCTGCTGAAACAGGCCGATCACCCTCCCCGTCGCGGGGTCGAGGGAGGGGAAGGTCTGCCCAGAACGCGCAGGGGCCCACTTCCCCCCGACCAGCATCCGGTGGGTCTGCATGCTTCACTATTCGTGCGCGAGCGTAAAAAGGTTCGGCGAAAGCGGCCGGGATGCTGCCGGGTCGTGAGCTGCACCATCCGGCTACTGGCCTACGGATTCTGCCTGCGCGGCTCGGCGTGCCCTGCCGCCGCACGGCCATTCATGCCGCCGCAACGCCGCGAAAGGCCAGGGTGGCGCGCTTAACGCCGTTGTGCGTATGTAGCTGCCACACGCATGCTATCGGTTTCCAAATGCGGGAACAATGAAATCAGAAGCAAGAGCACCTGCGGTGGTCAATGAACTGCACACATACACGCCGTTATGCTCGTGCTGCGCGACTCCCTGAATACTCAACCAGCGCCTTGAGGGCAGCAACCGCCCGCTCGGGGTAGGAGAAGGTCGGGATGCCGACATCCTCCAGGGGCTTCTTCAGGACCTCGGTATATTTCCCGCCGGCGGCGATCACCACCATGGGTTTCTGGCCTTTGGCTTCGACCAGCACCTCGACCACGTCTGGCGTGAGGGTGGGCACCTGGAACAGGGTCACGACCGCGAGGAGGTCGACCCCCGGGTCCCGCAGGACCGCGTCCAACGCCAGGGCATACCGATGCGTATCAGCATCCCCGGTCAGGTCGATGGGATTCTTGATGATGACGTGGGAGGGGAGGGCCTTGGTCAGCTCCTCCTTCGTCTGGTCTGCCAGGGAGGCCATGCGCAGGCCGGCCTGGTAAATCGCATCGGCGGTCAGGACGCCGAAGCCGCCGCCGTTGGTGATGACTTGCACGCGATCCCCGCGCGCGGGAGGGGAGGAGGCGAAGGTGCGCGCGAAGTCGAAGATCTGCTCCAGGTCTGCGGCCTTGATCACCCCGGCCTGGCGGAGGGCGGCGTCGAAGATCCTGGCCTCGCCCGCGAGGGAGCCCGTATGCGACAGCGCGGCCGTGGTCCCCGCGGGGGTCTGGCCTCCTTTGAGGACGATGACCGGCTTCTTCCCCGCCAGGGAGCGGGCAACCTCATAGAAGCGCCGGCCCTCGCGCACGCCCTCGAAGTAGGCGCAGATCACCTTGGTGTCCCGGTCCTGGGCCAGGTAGGTGAGGAGGTCGGCCTCGTCGATGTCCATGGCATTGCCGTACGAGACGAACTTGCTCACCTTGTAGCCCTTCATGGCCATCCAGTCCAGGACCACGGAGCCTGTCGCGCCTGACTGGGAGATGTAGGCGATGCTGCCCTTCTCCGGCCTTCCCAGCTTGAAGCGGGGGAGGAACAGGGTGTCCACGCCCGTGGCGGGATCGAAGACGCCCAGGCAGTTGGGGCCGAGGATGCGCAGGCGGTATTTCTTCCCGATGGCTTTGAGCTGCTCTTCCTCCTGCTTCTTGCCGATCTCGGCGAAGCCGGCCGAGATCAGGATGACGGCGGGGACCTTCTTCCTCCCGCAGTCCTCCAGCGCGGCAGGCACCAACTCCGCGGGGACCGTGATGACGGCGAGGTCCACGGGACCGGGGATGGCCGCCAGCGAGGGGAAGCAGGGATGACCGAACAGGTCAGGAGCATTCGGGTTTACTGGATAGACTTGCCCCCGGAAGCCCCCTTCCAGGAAATTGCGGTAGATGACGTGGCCCACCTTGCTGGGGTTGCGGGACGCCCCCACCACGGCAACCGACCGCGGGGAGAAGAAGGGGTCCAGGGGATGCATGCGTTCTTCTTGGTGACAGGGGGATATAACGCTGGATTCTAGCGGGGTCGCAGCTGCATGAGGTCATCGGGTTTGTGTATGCCCCGCTCGGTGATGAACCCGGTGATCAGCCTCCCGGGGGTGACATCAAAGGCGAGGTTGCGGGCGCGCGTGCCAGCCGGGGAGATCCTCACCCTCCTGAAGGCACCCTGGTCGTCGCGACCCCAGACGAAGTGGACTTCGTCTTCATGGCGCTCCTCGATCGGGATTGCCGCCCCCGAAGGGAGGGAGAAATCGATCGTGGTCGAGGGCGCGGCCACGTAGAAGGGGATGCCGTTGTCCTTCGCGCAGACCGCCTTCTCGTAGGTGCCGATCTTGTTCGCGGCCGAGCCGTCGGCGGCGCAGATGCGGTCTGCTCCCACCAGCATGAGGTCCACTTCCTTGCGTTGCATGAGAAAGCCCATGGCGTTGTCGGGGATGATGTGGTGGGGGATGCCCTCCTGCTGGAGTTCCCAGGAGGTGAGCGAGGCGCCCTGCCCGCGGGGCCGCGTTTCATCCGCATACACATGCACGCGCTTGCCCTGGCGGACGGCCTGGTAGACGGGGGAAAGGGCGGACCCAAAATCCACGAAGGCGAGCCACCCGGCATTGCAGTGGGTGGCGACGCGGGCGCCGTCGCGGATCAGGGAGGAGCCGTGCTCGCCGATGCGCTTGCAGAAGGCCGCGTCCTCGTCGGCAATGGCCTGCGCTTCCTGGACCGCCTGCTCGCGCGCCTGTTCGGGCGCAAGGCCCTGCACGGCAGCGGCGACGCGCTCGGTCGCGTAGAAGAGGTTCCTCGCCGTCGGCCTGGTCCCCTCGACCAGGGCGCGGGCCTGCTGGACCGCGGGCCAGAATCCCGCGCCTGCGGGCGCCTCTAGCACCCCCTGCGCAAGCGCATAGCCGGCGGCCGCGCCGATGGCGCCCGCTCCCCTGATCCTCATGTCCGTGATGGCTTGGGCGGTCTCCCTGCAGGAGGGGAGCGTGATGATCTGGAAGGCGTGGGGGAGCAAGGTCTGGTCGATCATCTGCACGCTGCTGCCCTGCAGCCAGACGGTCCGGTAGGGTTTGCCTTGCACGAGCATGACCTCTGTTGGGGGATAGGCATAAAAACCGCCGCCGATGGCAAATATAGGCCCGCCTGCCCAAGTAGGCACATGCTCCGGCACCTGCTGGCTGAGCGGGAGACTGAGCTGCCCTACTTCACGATCGGGAAGTTGCTGGCCCTGCTGGAGAAGGGGGGAGCCCTCTCCCTGGGACCGGGGGAGCCTGACTTTCCCGCCTCCCCGAAAGTCAGGGCAGCAGCCAAGCAGGCCATGGACCGGAAGGAGACCCACTACTCCCCGCCCCAGGGGCGGAAGGATCTCCGGGAGGCGCTCGCCCGCAAGTTGTGGCGGGAAAACAGGATCCGGGTTCCTCCCGACGATGTGCTCGTCACCACCGGCTCGACCGAGGGCGTCCTGCTGGCCCTGCTGGCGACCATGGATCCTGGGGAGGGAATCCTGGTGCCGGACCCGAGCTTCCTGGCCTACAAGCCTACGGTGGAGATATTGAACGGCATGCCCCTTGCCTTCCCCCTGCGGGAAGAGGAAGGCTTCCGCTACACGACCGAGGCCCTGGAGGAGGCGTTGATCCCGGAGAAGACCACCGCACTCATCCTGAACTCCCCCTGCAACCCCACCGGGACCGTGCTGTCGCGCAGGGACCTGGAGGAGGTCGCGGCCTTCGCGGTGGAGCATGACCTGCTCATCATCGCGGACGAGGCGTACGAGCGGTTCGTGTACGGGACCACGCACGTCAGCATCGGCTCCCTGAACGGCATGCACGACCGCGTGGTGACCCTGCATTCCTTCTCGAAGACGCACGCCATGCCCGGCTTCCGGGTGGGATATGCCTGCGGGCCCGGAAGGCTGATCCAGGCCATGACGAAGCTCCACTTGTTCACCAGCCTGGCGACCCCCACTGTCAGCCAGGCGGCTGCCCTCGCGGCCCTGCGGGACCAGGCCTATCCCGCGCAGATGCTGCGCGCCTACGCGAAGCGCCGGCAGGTCATCCTGCGGCGCGCGCGAGAGCTCTTGCCCGTGGTGGAACCGAAGGGGGCTTTTTACGTGTTCCCCAGCATCAGGGCCACGGGCCTGCGATCCCTGCCGTTCGCGGAGCAGCTGCTGAAAAAGGCCAAGGTGGCCGTGGTCCCGGGGACGGAGTTCGGCAAGCACGGCGAAGGCTTTATCAGGCTCAGCTACGCCACGGACGTGCGGATCATCGGGCAGGCGATGGACCGGATGGAACAGTTCCTGAAGGGGCTGCGCTGAGGGCACGCTTCATACGCCTGGTTTCGGCGGCCGCGGCACAGGACCGCACGTGGACGACACCTCCCCCGTCCTCCCTGTCGGAGGCGGCTCTCGGTGCGGTTCCGGGATTGGTCTTCATCGCCCCGCGCTTTTATCCTTCGGCCACCAACTCATGGTATGCGCGCGTACAAGAACACGCAGGCCAACGTGGTGAAAATCCTGCAGGCGCTGCGGGGAGAGGAGGGTCCGCTCACCATCGGGGAGATCGCGCGCCGGAGCGGGCTCCATAAATGGATCGTGTCGCGGACCCTGGACGTCTGGATGACGCCCTTCGTGGACGTCAGGATCGTGGAGGAGCTGCAGCAGGTGGGGATCACCATGAAGTTCGTCAAGCTGAAGCGGGATTTCTCGGAGGAGCAGGTCGTGCGCGGGCTCGCGCTGCGGCGGCTCTGAGGATTCGCACAACAACACCCCATCACAACACCCCATCGTTCCTTCGGAAGGACCGCGTGCTTCCACCACCCGTGGAAGCCCTCTCGTGCATACCCGGCGCTGCCATGCCCTCATCGGACCGCTGGCTATCTGTTTGCGACCGGTCCGCAGCTGACCCTACGGGGAGCATGTGGTTGCCTTCCCTAAGCGGCCGACAGGAAATAATGGGACCAATGGCCCCGTGCCCGAACCAGTAAAGCTTAGGTGTATGTGTTTAGCTCGTCTAACCGTTAGCAGTTGGACACACTTTTGGCAATTTTTCCGCTCTGCAAATCAGTCGCATTGAAAATCGGCATGCTCAGGCCACATGACCGTTTTGACGTGTTGTGGCTCGCATCCGGGGAAATCGATACACAGCGGGCATATTGAGGGTACCTAAACACATACGGTTACTGTATGACGATCCCTAACCGGGGTCCCGCGTGGTTTGCCCCACTCTTTCCCGAGGAGGGGCGGATGCCGCGGCAGCCGGACAACGGACGCGCGCGACAGGAAGGACTGCGTTCACCCCTGCTGCAGGGCCTGGAGGAGGGTGTCCTTGGGGAGCCAGTGCTCGTCGGTGTAGGTGGCCTGCTCCATGCTCGCGAGCGGGAGGAAGCGCCAGTCCTCCCGGGGGGCGCGCCAGGCCAGGAAGCCCAGCGCTCCTGCAAGGTCGCAGAACTGCCTGAGCTCGCGCACGCGCTCCTGGGGGATCCAGGGACGGGTGGCGTGGGCCTTGCACTCGACGGCCAGGACCACGCCCTTGCGGACCGCGAGGAGGTCGGTGGGGGAGTTGTGGCCTGAGCCCGCGACCCGCACGACCGCGAAGCCCTGCGACTGCAGGAAGGTCATCAGCTCCCGCTCGTGGCGCGCGCCTTTGGCGTAGCTCATGCCCCCCTCTTGGGGCCGGGAGTTAATATTGGCGGGCGCTGGGGCGCAGAACCCTGGGGTACAGTCACAAACGGTTGACGGCCCCCACTTCCTGGTATCGACACACTCAGTTGATGCATAGAGGAGTCTTGAACGGTGCATTTTTGAATATGATCTTAGTGTGAGTTAGCTTTTTAAGCTAAACCATAGTAACATTACTATATATGGATCCTAGGACCAATCCGTACGCTCCGGGAGCGGGAACGATACCACCTGAACTTGCGGGCCGAGACGAGATTATTGAAAGAGTTGCCATCGCACTGGATCGTTGCCGAAATGGACTTTCGTCTCGTGGTCTTCTCCTAGTCGGACTTCGTGGAGTTGGGAAAACTGTACTATTAACACATATTTCACAGGAGGCTGAAGCGCGGGGGTTTGTGGTAGTCTCAATTGAGACACCGGAGAACCGTTCATTACCATCATTGATTATACCTGCACTGCGGTCCGCTCTAATTAAATTGGACAAGATGGCTGCCGTCGGGGACTTGGGAAAACGAGCTTTACGAGTTCTCGGTGGCTTTGTTGGGGCGATGAAAATTAAGTACAGTGATATAGAATTTGTTTTAGATCTCGGGACTGAGCCAGGAGTAGCTGACTCTGGAAATTTGGAACAAGATCTAGCGGCTCTTTTTTCAGAGGTGGGGGCAATTGCAAAGGAAAAAAAGACTGCGCTAGTTCTTTTCATTGATGAAATTCAATATATCGAAGAGGAGCAGTTTGCTGCTCTTATAATGTCTCTTCATAAATGTGCACAGAACCAACTGCCAGTCATGCTGATTGGTGCCGGTTTACCTCAACTTGTTGGCCAAGCAGGACGAGCAAAGTCTTATGCGGAGAGGCTATTTGAATATCCTGAGATTGGACCCCTCAGTGGACAGGCAGCGAAAAAAGCGCTTGAAGCCCCCGCCATGAAGTTGGGGGTGCAATATGATCAAGACGCATTGACGAAAATCTTGTCTCAGACAAAATGTTACCCATACTTTCTACAAGAATGGGGGAAAAACAGTTGGAAATGTGCGACACAATCTCCAATTACACTTAACGATGTACAATGCGCGACCGAACTGGCGATTACAGAGCTTGACGCAAGCTTTTTCCGAGTACGCTACGATCGATTAACCCCCGGTGAAAAAAATTATTTGCGTGCTATGGCTGAACTTACTGGCGAACATTGTAGATCTGGCGATATCGCACATATCTTACAAAGGGCGGTCCAAACCGTTGCGCCCACTCGAGCCAATTTGATAGCCAAAGGGATGATTTATAGCCCGTCGCATGGCGACAATAGTTTCACAGTGCCACTGTTCGGGGATTATATGAAGCGAGTCATCCCAAAGCTTTAACACATAGTTGTTACCTGACAGCGCATATGTTCCCACCTGAATGACCAGGAATGGGGGGGAGGGAGCTTCTTTGCTCCCCGCCACCAACTCTTTGTTGGTCCAACAAAAGGAGGCGGTTCCCCCATGAACTATGGGGACGAAGTCGTTAAAAGGGTAGCGGAGAGTGTCCGCAACCGCAAGGCGTCTGCGAGAGAAATAGAGCGGACGCTCGGCATTTCCCGCAGAACGGTGGGGGGTGGGTACGGCGGATCGGGGCCGGCCTGCCATCCCGTCTCAGCCGGTCCGCAAAGCGGGTGTGGAACAGGACAGACCAGGAGACGCTGGAGCGCCTGCGGGCGCTCCTTGAGGAAGGGAAGAGTGCGGTCACGGCATGGATCGAGACCAAACAGAGGCGATCCCTCCGCACCGTCCAGCGCTGGAAGGCGCGGTGGTTCCCGAAACCGAAGGTCAAGAAGGCCTGGAGGCGTTACGAGCGCCGGAAAGCGCTGTCCCTCTCCCACACGGACTGGGCGGTACGGACTGGGCGGTAAAGCGGATAAAGGACGGGAAGCGGATCTGCTTCACCTTCCACGTGGACGACGCCGCGCGGATGGTCTTCGCGGCGAAGGCCTACGAACACGCGAACCAGCTGCACACCGCGGACGCGCTCTAGACCGCGATCCGGGAAACTGGCGGGTTCCGCCAGGTCCTCACCGATCGCGGCAAGGTGTACAGCAAGGGGTGGGGCGAGCTGTGCAGGGACGTGGGCGTGCAGCCCATCCACACCAGGCCCTACCATCCCCAATGCAATGGCAAGGCCGAGGCAGTGGTCAAGAAGGCGAAAGCCTTCCTGAACCGTCACGTGGTGGAGGATCTTGCCCACGCGAACCGGCTCCTCGGCGAGTTCCAGTGGGAAACCAACCGCACCCCGCACAGCGGGCTTAAATACCAGACGCCCCTACAGGTCTATAGGGCCAAGCGAAGAGCTGGCGACATATGGGGTGTCACGTAACACATAGTGTACGATCCGATGCACACTCTACAATGATTGAATGTAAAGGTCTCAACATAATCAACCTTTTGTGGTAATACCCCATCAGGAACGCAACCAACCGAATTCGTGATACTTGCGGCACCTGGGAAGCTTTTAAAGAGGTGCGGCAATAAGCGTATATGCACAAGCAAACTGACGAACTTTTCCTCCTCCGGCACAAGCTGGCAAAGGAGATGGTGAGCGAGATCATCCTCTCCGACGCGCCGGAAGGCGCGCTGAAGAAGTGGCGGAACATCTTCGAGGTGCCCCAGAAGACCCTGGCCGGCCAGCTCCAGATCACCTCTTCGGTCGTTTCGGACTACGAGTCAGGCAGGCGGAAGAACCCGGGCATCCGGATCATCCGGAAGTACGTCAGCGCGCTCCTTGACCTGGACCAGATCCGTGGCGGGGTCGTGATCCGGGGGTTCGCCAAGAACGTGGCCGACGTCCACCTTTCAGACGCCATCATCGACATCAAGGAGTTCGCCCAGGGCGTGCCGGTGGAGGACTTCTGCCGCAGCATCGGCGCGAGCCTGCTGACCCACGGGACCCGCAACCACCACGTGTACGGGTATACGGTGATCGATTCCCTCAAGGCCATCACGGAGTTCTCGTTCCAGGAGATGATCAAGCTCTACGGGCTCACCACGCAGCGGGGGCTGATCTTCACCAAGCTCTCCACGGGGAGGACGCCCATGGTGGCGATCAAGCTGACGAACCTGCATCCTGCGTTGGTGGTGCTGCACGGGATCAGCGTGGTGGACGACATCGCCAAGCGGATCGCCGAGGCCGAGAACATCCCCCTCGCCGTCACCCGGATCGAGAAGGTGGAGGATGTGGTCGAGGGCCTCAAGGCGTTCGACTAAGCGGCCGACAGGAAAGTACGTGTGTAGCTGTCACACGCATGCTATCGGTTTCCAAAATGCGGGAACAATGAAATCAGCACCAAGA
>JACQOD010000055.1 GCA_016202725.1 Candidatus Aenigmatarchaeota archaeon
CTCCTGTTGGGTGAGCATGGACCGGCCGGGATTTGAACCCGGAGCCTCCGCGAGCTTCGGCGCTTTTGGCCAATTCCAAGAGCGCGTGCGAACGCGGCATCATTCCGGCGCTGCGTTACCGTTAGACCACCGGCCCAGTGTGTATGCTTGCGCACTGGGGTATTAATGTTGCATCTCTTTTAAGCTGGCGCGCCAACCTTCCCTATGGTCTTTGACCTCTTCACGCTGGTGGAAGGGTTCTGGTTCTTCCTCCCCGCCTACGGCGCCAATGGATTGGCCCCGCTGGTGAAGTACCTGCCTGCGCGCCATCGCATGGACGGGGGACGGCAGTGGCGGGGCAAGCCCCTGCTGGGGGAGGGGAAGAGCTGGGAGGGCTTCGCCCTCGGCACGCTGGTGGCTATCCTGGTCTCGCTCATCCAGCTGGCGGCCTTCCCCTCCCTTCCCTGGAGCCTGTCGGAGCAGCAGGGGGTGACCCTCCACATCGCCCCGATGGGCCCCCTATTGGGCCTGCTGCTCGGCCTGGGCGCCATGGGGGCTGATGCCTTGAAGAGCATCGTGAAACGGCAGCTGCGCCTGGCGAGGGGATCGCCCCTCCCGCTGGTGGACCAGGACGACTTCATCCTGGGGTCGTTCCTGCTGGCTGGCTTGCTGGTGCCCGCGGCACTGTCCTGGCTGGTCCTGTTCCTGGTGATCACCCCGGCGGTCCACTTCGCCACCTGCTTCCTCGGCTTCCGCCTCGGGATCAAGAAAGAGCCGTGGTGAGCGGTCGCCGTTTCCTGCGACCGGGAAGCGCTTTGTCAGGCACGTCCCGCCTTCACGTCGCTGGTCCCTCTAGCACGGCCTTCTGCTGCTCGCCCCGCTTCCGGCGGAGCAGCCTCCTCCCCGGGAGGCGGACCTTTCGGCGGCGCTGCCGGGGGGCCTGCGGCTCGGGGAGGGCGGGGCGGACCTTGTCCCAGACCAGCTCTGCAATCGTTTGGGGAGGGAGCATGCGCCCGCTCCAGACGCACTCCACCATCTGCCATCCCTCGGACCTGGCGAGGTCCATGTAGGCATGCTCCGCTGCACGGAGGTGGGCGGTGTCCTGCTCGTGGATGTCCCTCTTCTTCCCGCGCAGGTGCTTGCGGGGCGGCTTTTTCCCCACCAGCAGCCGCCCGATCTCGGGAGGCACCTTCAGGAGAATCGTCACGTCCGGCTTGGGGATGCCCAGCTTGCCGTACTCCAGGTCCTTGATCCACTGGACCACCCTGCCCCTCTCCTTGAGGTCGGGGATCTTCGCCCCCTGGTGGGCGAGGCTGGCGGACACGTACCTATTCGAGACTACAATGTCCCCCGCCCCCAGCCACTTCCTGAGCTGGTCGCGGGAGGCCAGGCGGTCCATCGCGAAGCACACTGCAGCAGCATAGGGCCCCACCTGCTGGGCCGTTCCCCATTCCCCCCGGAGGTATTTCTCGACGAAGGCCGCGGACCACCGCCCGTACTGGGGAAAATCCGCCTGCCGGACGCGGTAGCCGTGCTGGCGCAGCCGCTGCGCCAGGAGGTGGGCCTGGGTGGCCTTCCCCGAACCGTCAATGCCTTCCAGCACGATCAGCTTGCCGCGCATAGATCTCCTCCCGGCGGAACCAGAGCGCGATCTCCTTCTCTGCTTCCAGCAGGTTGCCGGAGGCGTGCACGAGGTTCCTGACCGGCCGCTGCTCGCGGTTGGCCTGGAGGATGGTGTCCTGGCCGAGATCCCCCCGGAGGGTGCCCTTCTTCGCCTGGGCGGGGTCGGTATACCCGGTGATGTCCCTGACCTTCTGGATGCCGCCAGGGCCTTCCAGCACCATGGCCGCCACCGGCCCGGAAGTCATATAGTCGCGCATGCCCCGCACGATCATCAGGCCCTGCTGGCGGTAGTCCCTGACCTTGTCGCCGGCAGCTTCGCTCTTCTTCCCCAGCGAGACCAGGTACCCATCCTCTTCGGGATAGTGCTGGGCGATGAGCCTCTTGTCCGGGATGAACAGCCTGAGCGCCAGCAGCCTGAGACCTCCCCCCTCATACCGGCGGATGATCTCTCCCGTCAGCCCGCGTTGCACGCCGTCAGGCTTCACCACGACCAGGGTCCGCTCCAGGCCTCCCAGGGAGCCTTCAGGGGCCGCATACCTGCCGGTCCGCCGGCTGCCCTGGATGAGGGCGAGGATGGCGGGAACCATCTCCTCCGGGCTGCCCGTGACGTCGAAGTCCTTCAGCTTCCCCTGCTGGCGGTAGTGCTGGATGAGCGGGGCGGTCTCCTGGTGGTAGATCTCCAGGCGCTTGCGCACGATTGCCTCCTGGTCGTCCGGGCGCTGGACGAGCTTGCCGCCGCAGTCACATTTCCCGGGGGTTTTGGGGAGCAGGGGAGGCATCCGGATGCCCTGCTCCCGGATGTCCGCAAGGTTGTAGGTCCTCCCGCAGCTGCCGCAGACGCGCCGGGCGGTGATCTTCTGCACGAGCACGCTCTCCTTGAGCTGGATGTTCACGGCCAGGTCCAGGGACCCGAGCTTCTCCAGCAGGCGGGCCTGTTCCAGGTTCCGGGGGAAGCCGTCCAGCAGGAAGCCCTGCTTGGCATCGGGCTTCTGCAGCCGCTGCCTGAGCATCCGGAAGATGGTTTCGTCGTGCACGAGCTTGCCCGCCTCCATGTAGGCCTTGACCTCCCTGCCGATGGCGCCGCCCGCCTGCACTTCCGCTCTAACCAGGTCCCCGGTCGAGATGTGGGGGATGCCCAGTTGGGGAGCAATCCGCGAGGCGTACGTCCCCTTCCCCACGCCGGGCGCGCCGAGAAACATGAGCCGCATATGGCTCCCTTCTTGGCTGCTGCGCTTAAATGTTGCAGGGGGTCGGCTGGCAGAATCCGGCATCTCCTGCCGGGAGAATGCGCGGCTCGACTCATCCTGCGCGAATGCTACCCCTTCCCGCGGCAGCGGCGGCGCATCCGCCCTGCGCGGGAGGACGACCTCCTTCTTCAGGGCGCGTCCGCGGTCCCTTCCCCGGCTTTCCTCCCGGCCCCCGCCGCCCCTCGGGACAGCTCCCCATGCCCGCATGAGCGCGTCCAGCTGCCGCTGCAGCTGCGGGAGGGAGCCGTCGTTCCGCAGGAAGGCGTTCCCCATGGCGAAGGTTTTCGGGAACTGGAACTGCTGCTCCTCCCGGCGGTCCTGCTCCCGGAAGGCTTCCCAGCTGGCAGGCCGGTCGCGCGGGCGCTGGCGGAGCCGTTCATACCTGACCCGCTCGCTGGCCTCCACGACCAGCAGCCTGGCCTGGGGGAACGCTTTCCTGGTCAGCTGCCACTCCTCCGGCCGCCGGAGGGAGCCTATCAGGACCCGGTCAGGCCTGCGGGCCCTGATTTCCTGCAGGATCCGCTCCGCGGTGAAGGTGGGGCCGCGTTCCTGCCGGAGGGCGCGTTTCTCCTCCCGGATTTCTGGCCTGCCCAGCTCCCGCAGGATCTGCCCCAGGATCTGGGAATGGTCCAGCAGGGTGAAACCATACCGCGCGCAAAGGTAGCGGGCGACCACGTCCTTGCCCGACCCGATCTCGCCGGTCACGCCCACGATCAGCATGCTCCTCTTTGGGGGCAGGGAAAGAAATACCTGGTCGCGGAAGGAATGCGCAGGGCAGGATGCTGATGTCGGCCCTTCCCACCCGGTTCCTGGCTCTACCTCACCGCTGCGGCAGGAACTTCGTGAGCAGGGCTTCCAGCTGGATCTCTTCCGAGCCGCCCTGGTTCAGCCTGAACTCGGTCTCCCCGACCTTGTCCACCAGCTCAAGCTTGCGCCCCTCCGGGAGATCCAGGTCAAAGACCTCCTTGTGGATGGCCTGGATGAGGTCGTCCCCGGCCAGGCCCTGCTCCACCAGGAGGGAGCGGAGTTTCTTGCGCGCGTCCTGGAACTTCCCCGCCAGGGCCAGGTGGAGCATCTCCCGGACGTCTTTGGGCTGGGCCCGCGAGGCCACCTCGTAGACCTGGGCACGGCCCACGGTCCCGCTGGCGGATGCGGCCTGCAGGAGGTTGGTGGCCTTCCGGAGGTCCCCTTCGGAGATCTCGAAGATGGCGTCGATCCCCTCCTGCGGGAGCGTGACTCCTTCCTTTTCAGCCACGCGGCGGAGGAAGCGCCCCACATCCTCCGCGGACAGGCGCTTGAACCGGAAGACCGCGCACCGGGACTGGATGGGCTCGATGAGCCTGGAGGAGTAGTTGCAGGACAGGATGAAGCGGGTCACCTTGGAGAACTTCTCCATGGTCCTCCTCAGGGCCTGCTGCGCCTCCGGAGTGAGGGCGTCGGATTCGTCCAGAAAGATGATCTTGGCATCGCTTCCGAGGGTCTTCATGCGCGCGAACTCCTTGATGGTCTCGCGCACCACCTGGATCCCACGTTCATCACTGGCGTTAAGTTCTAGGAAGTTCTCCCGCCACCTCTCCCCGAACAGCTCCTTCGCCAGGGCGATGGAGACCGTGGTCTTGCCCGTTCCCGCGGGACCGGCGAAGAGCATGTGGGGGATGCTCCCCTCCTTCACCCACGCCTTCAGCCTGCCGACCACGTGGGTCTGGTTGATGACCTGGTCCAGGCGCTCTGGCCGGTATTTCTCGGTCCAGATCTCGAGGGGCATATCCCCCTCTGGTCGGCCAGCAATTTAAAGGGTGGTCATGCGGGGCGTCCATGTCGTGGTGATGACCGCCGCGACAGAAGCTGCCACGGGGGGATTCTGCAAGGGGCCCACCAAGGTACATATACTCCGCCTCCAAGACTCTGGCATGAGGATCGCGATCACCGGGACACCCGGAACGGGCAAGACTGCGGTTGCCAGGCTCCTGGCCCGCAGGCTGGGTTACCGCTACGTGGACCTGAAGCTGCTGGCTGAGAAGAAGGGGGCAGTCTGCGGGTACGACCGCTCGCGCAGGAGCAAGATCGTGGACGTCGCCCTGCTGGAGAAGGTCCTTCCTCCCGGGGATCTGGTCCTGGACGGGCACTTCTCGCATGAGCTGGAGGCGGATGGGGTGGTGGTCCTGCGGACCGCGGTGGAGGAACTCGCCAGGCGCCTGCGCGCGCGCGGCTGGCCTGCCCGGAAGGTCAGGGAGAACCTCCAAGCCGAGATCTTCAACGTCTGCGGGGAGGAGGCTGCCGCCCTGCACCGGCAGGTGCTGGAGCTGGACACCACCCGCCTGAAGTCAGCCGCGACGGCTGCAGCTGCGGCGAAATGGATTGCCACTCTCAAGTAGGGAAAAAAGCTTTTTAAACCCGCTGGCCAAGTTTGGGCATGAGTACGGTGGTCTTCGTGGGGACCCTGGCGGGTTTGCTGCTCAGCCTGGGCTGGCTCCTGGGGGGCCTGGACGGCCTGGCCGGCGGCGCTGTCCTGAGCATCCTCCTGCTGGGCTCCGGGAGGGCCTACGGCCAGCAGGCCCTGCTCAAGCTCACGCACGCGCGCCCCCTCCAGGACCCGCGGGTCGAGAGGATGCTGGTGAAGATCGCCTACGAGGCGAAGATCCTCGTCCCCCGCCTTTACCTGGCGCCCATGGCGATCCAGAACGCCTTCTCCACGGGCAGTTCCGAGGGGAATGCGGGGATCATCGTGTCCGAGGGCCTGCTCGCGCTCCCGGATGACGAACTCGCCGCCGTGCTGGCCCACGAGGTCGCCCACATCAAGCACGGGGACATGGCCGTCTACACCCTGGCGGCCTTCCTGATGGCGCCCCTGTCCCGCGCGGCAGCGTGGGGGCACCTGCAGCTCAACGAGGACCGCCGCCGCAACTTCCTGGGCATCCTGGTGATGGCGCCCGCTGCGGCGGTGGCATCGTTCTTCGTCCGCATGGCGACCGAGCGCGAGCGGGAGTACCGGGCCGACTGGACCGGCGCCCTCCTCCTGCGGAAGCCCGAGGCCATGGCGTCGGCGGTCCGCATGCTCACCGCCTCCGCGCGCCAGCGTCCTGTCCGCGGCGTTCCTTCGACCTCGCACCTCTGGTTCGTCAACCCCTTCCCCACCAGCTGGCTGCACAGCCTGTTCACCGCCCATCCGGAGGCGGAGCGGCGCATCGAGCGCCTGGAAGTCCTCGCGCCGCTGGGGTAGGGAGAGTCAAGCCTTCCCGGTGGGCCGCACCTGTGCAGTCGGTGCGGGAACGGCACGCTCCAGGCCGCCTCCACGACCTTATAATCTTGCGCGGACAAACTCTCCTGATGATCGACAAGGCGCTGCACTACTGCAGGTCAGCCCTCCAGAATGTCTCCCGCTCCTTCGCCCTGACCATTCCCCTGGTGGAGAAGAACATCCTGGTCCCCATCCTGGTGGGCTACCTGGAGGCCAGGATTATGGACTCCTTCGAGGACGAGGGCGTTGCCCCTGCAAAGGAGCGGGTCCGCCACATCCGGAAGGTCCTCCAGGTGATCCAGGACCCGGACAGCCGCCGCACGGCCCGGCGCGTGCAGGAGCTCGTCGCCGTGGCGTCCGACCTGGTCGCCAATCCCCACTACCTCGACCTGGCGAAGAACATGGGGACGGTCCTTGACCTCCACCGCACGATGGATCCGCGGGCCCAGCTGGCCCTCGCCCGGTGGCTGGGGACCATGGGCGAAGGGATGGAGAAGTACCTGGGGAAATCCATCCAGACCTTCGCCGACCTGGACGACTACTGCTACTACGTGGGCGGCACGGTTGGCGCCCTGCTCACCGAATTGGTGGCCATGCAGAGCACCGCCCTGACCCCCGGCCAGCACACGGTCCTCCAGCGGCACTGGAACGACTTCGGCCTCTTCCTCCAGAAGGTGAACATCATCCGGGACTTCCGGCACGACCTCCTCGCGGGCGAGAAGCTCTTCTGGCCGCGGGAGGTCTTCGCCGCGCAGGGCATCTCTCCCCAGGAGGCCCTCCTCCCGGTCCATCAGGACCGCGCCCTGGCAGCCCTGGACCAGATGGTCCAGAAGACCCAGCACCACGCCCCCGCGGTGCGGGAGTACATCCGGGCCATCCCTGCCGACTATCCGGGCTTCCGGAACTCCTCGATCATCAACTTCCTCCTCGGCGAGGAAACCCTCGCCCGCGTCCGGGGGAATCCCGACGTCTTCTACGGGGAGCCGGTCAAGGTGGAGCGGGCCTGCGTGGACCGTATCCTCGCCGACCCGTGGGCGCAGTTCTGCGCCAGCGGGAATTAGGCGCGGCCGCAAAATAAACTGCCTATTTCCCCGAGCTGGCGGCGAAATCCCGTTGCTGATAAGCGAATGCCTGCGGATGCGCAATGGCATCATATCCTCGTCCGCGGTCTTGAAGACGGTTCACGTTATTCTGCGGCGACCCCTTAGTGACCCGGGTCCACACCTCCCGGGGGATGGCATGCCGTATCTCCGACACGCGGTTTGGGGGTTCTGTGCGCGCTCCCGTCCGTGCAGATGCCTGCAGGCGGCGGCGGGTCACCATTGGCGAGACCTGCCGGCAGGAGAAGTGCGGCCTCGTCCTCCAGGGCAGGGGGAGCGGAAAAGACGAACCACTAGGAAGGGGGTGCGCCACACGGCTCCTGCAGGCACAACACTCACTTCTCGCCCCGGAGCAGCGGCAGCACTTCGGGGAGGAGCTCGGGCTTTGCCGCGATGATGTCCGTCGTGGTGAGGATGCCTTCCAGGCGGCCGTCCTCCACGACCGGGAGCTTCTTGATGTGGTGCGTGCGCATGAGCTCCAGGGCCGCGGCCAGGCGCTCGCGCGGGCCCACGCTGATGACGTAGTTGGTCATGAGGTCCCCCACGGTGGCGTAGACGACCTCCTTCCCGAGCTGGGCCAGGGCAATCAGCAGGTCGCGCTCGGTGAGGATGCCCTTCAGGGCGCCTCCGGCCACGACCACGAGGCTGCCCACGTGGTTGTCGGCCATGATGGCCGCGGCCTCCTGCAAGAGCAGGGAAGGATCCACGGTGATGACGCGCCGGTGCATGACGTCCTGGACGTGCACGACCATGCCTTTTCTTTGCCCCTTACCTTAAGAGCCTGGGGGCTGCTCCAGCAGGGCGCGGATCCCCTTCGCGTGCCCGGCCCCCACGACCGCCACGACCTTCCTCCCGTGGGCGAGGGCGCGCAGCTGCGCGGCCATGTGCCGGTCCCGGTCGGTGATCAGGAGGCGGTAGAGGGCGGGCAGCCTTTTCTTGAGCTCGGCCAGGGCGAGGTCCACCACTTCCTCCCCCGGCGGGGCGCGGAGGTCCATGCGGCCGACCCCCGCCAGCCCGGTGAGGGTCAGGGCGCCCAGGGAAAGCTTCTCCTTGAGGGGGAGGGAGCGCAGGCCTTGGAGGAGGTAGCGCGCGTCCCGGTCTATCAGGGCGACGGGTATGCCCTGCTCCCTGCCCACCTGGACCGCGGTGAGCATCTCCTCCCCGGGGAAGACTCCCAGCTGCTTCCCCAGCCGCTGCTGGAGGGCGTGCAGGAGCCTGAACAGCAGCGCTCCTCCCATCCCTGCCTCCCGGATGGTGGGCGGCCTGCCTCCCCGCTGGAGGGCCTGCAGCCGGCCAGGATCGAGCTCCACGGCCACTACTCCCGGTTGCTCCCGGAGGATGGTTTCCCGCACGGCCTGCTGGCTCGCGGCTGCGACATGGGAAACCCCCACCAGCACCACTTCAGCAGCCGTTCGCCCCATAACGCTTTAATACCCCCCGGAGATAAAAGGGGTATGCCCGTCGACAAGCAACTGCTCAAGATCCTTGCCTGCCCCCAGTGCAAGGGCCCGGTGAAGGAAGAGAAGCTCTTCCTGGCGTGCAAGAAGTGCAAGCTGGCCTACCCGGTCCTGGACGGGGTTCCGGACATGCTCATCCCCGAGGCCTGGCCGCTCGCCAAGGCCCTGAAAGCCAGATTCACCCACACCCTGAAGCTGGCGTGAGGGTGGAGGAGCAGGCTTCTGGGCACGCATGCGACTCAGGATCCCCTGCCGGCCCTTCGCCTGGGAACTCCAGATAAGCACCCGCCCCCGCGTTTTTATACCCTCCCGGCCAATTCCATGGTAGGCCGGGGTGGCAGAACGGCTAAACGTTCGTGGGCCACTGCGCCAGACTTGAGCACGAGATATGATGATCCCCGCCTCGTGCGGGGAAATGATTTTTTGGCTTGACTCTGATACGGCGGAACATGAGGAGCAACCCTCGTGAAGATATCTGGTGTCCGCAAAGGCGCGCCGCAGGGATGCGGCCCACCGCGGAAGGACGTACAGGTTCGAATCCTGTCCCCGGCGTCCGGTCCCAGGCACGAAAGAGGTATTGAGGTCCGTCGTCCGCATGTAGCCGTTCGGGGCATATGGATGGCAGGTCGCGACCTCCGGTAGGCATGCCACATATTAGAAAATGTTAGGAACTATACTCTATGATGAACACGGCGGTCCGGAAGCTGGAATTGAAGATCCCTAAGGATGTTCTGGAGCACGCTGCAAAGGAAGGCCTCTCCATTGAGGGCTTCCGGAGGACCCTTGAGCTCTTCGGTACCATGCCACTTGTCGCGGAGACCAGTTCCCTCACCAGGGGGAAGGCGGAGAAGCTTTCGGAACCCGTCAAGGGAAGCGCATGGACGAGGGTGGCCCGAGGCGGAAGGAGAGAATCACGGGGACGGACTAGGGCCCTTTTGAGAAGAGGTTGGGTAGCGCGGCAACCGGAAAGCATTAGTATCCTTGCGGGAAGCATTAGTATGCTCACGCAAGAAGCGGTCCAGGACGCCCTGAAGCAGGTGATCGATCCGGAGCTGAAGCTGGATATTGTCACCCTGGGGTTGGTCTACAAGGTCGAGGTGGATACCCAGGGGAATGTCTCGATCCTCATGACCCTCACCACCATGGCCTGCCCCTACGGGCCCGCCCTCATCGATGAGATCCGCGAGAAGGTCATGGCCCTCCGGGCCAGCACCGTGGACGTCCAGGTCACCTTCGATCCGCCGTGGAAGCCGCCGGAAGAGGTGCTCGCCCAACTCGGCCTGTAAGGGTCACCGCAGAACAACTTGGATCGTGTGCAAGATCTCGGACGAGGAGATTATGTCGTTGAGCGTCCGGAGGCATTCGCTCCGCCCTCAAGGGATTGCACCATCAGCTCAAGGAAAGAGACGGTTTAGTTTGCGGCAAGGCCTAAGCGCTTCGTGAAAGGGTTCTTCACGACGTCGCTCGCGGCCCTCCCGGCCCCCCGCCAGCTGGTGACTTTTTATGCCTCCCTCCCCAACAGGGGAGTGCGCGCGTTTGCGCGTTAAGGAGGGTAGCATGAACACACAGTATGCAATCGCAGCAGCATTGGTCTTCGCTCTAGCAACCACCGCATCTGCAGCCACCATCGGCCCATCCAGCCTGCTCGCAGGCCTGAACCTGCCGGACCTCATCGTGGACAACGTGTCCATCTCGATCAGCGGCGACAACACCAGCAATTCCACCGTCAACATCACCGCCGTCATCAAAAACATCGGCAACGCCACGGCAAATGCATCCATCACGGGCTTCAGGGTCGTGCCGCTCGGAGGGGACAAGGGGATATCCACCCCCGCGCTCGCTCCGGGGGCGTCCACCGCGGTCACCGCCACCTACAGCCTGCCGTCAGGGGCGTACAACCTGACCGTCAAGGCTGACGCCACGCTCGTGGTCGCCGAGTCCGTGGAGAACAACAACGTCCTCAAAACCAGCTTCAGCGTCTAAAGGGCATTCTCCCGGGGGCTTGTTCTTTTGCCCCCGGGCCCCTTCCGGGGGTTAGGGCTTACCGCAGAATGACGTGAACTGCGTGCAAGATCCCGGATCAGGAGATGAGGTCATTGCGCATCCGGAGGCATTCCCTCCATCCTCAATAGAAGTACGCCATCCTCCCCGAGGGAATAGACAGTTTATTTTGCGGCAAAACCTTAAGGGAAGGGCCGCCCCGCGCCCGGGCTGCGCATCGCCTGTCCCCGGGAATCTCAGACGCCTTTAAAAATCTTCCCTCCATCACTACGGCAAGGAGGGTATGAAAATGAAAGCGCTTTACGCAGCAGTTGTTCTCGCAACCTTGACCATCGCAGCAGCAGCCAGCGCCTCGGTACTCATCAGCAGCCAGCATGTCAACGCCAACTCGTGCTTCGACACGGACGGCGGGGACAATGTCCTCGTCGCCGGTTCCATCAACGCCACCCTGAAGGACTTCTCCCTGGGCGGCACCGACCATTGCATCGACCAATACACGGTAGGCGAATACGCCTGCTCCAACGACGTCCCGGGGACCCCCCAGAACTACGCGGCCTTCGGCTCCACGGATTGCCGGACGGTCCTGACTAACGGCATCTGCCAGGCCGGCAGGTGCGTGGGCGGCCTCGCGGACCTCACCGTCACCAGCTTCCGCGCCACTTCGGCCAACGGCTCCAACAGCAGCAACGTCTCCGTCACCTTCGAGGTCACGGTCAAGAACATTGGCATCAACTCCGCGCCCCAGACCTACACCTCGGTGAACGTGATCGGCGGGGGCTTCGCCTCCATCGCCACGCCTGGCCTGGCGCCGAACGCCCTGACGACCGTGACGACGGGCATGAACCTTGTCCGCGGCCGCACCTACAACGCCACGGCAACGGCGGACTGGACCAACCTGGTCAGCGAATCGAACGAGAACAACAACGCGCGCACCATCACCTTCACCGCCTAGGCGGGGGAGGCCAAATCGGTTTTTTTCCCTTTTTTTCTTTGCCCGCCCAGCGGCAGCGCTCCCTTGCGGCGGATTTCCTTGGGCTGGCCGCCGCTCAGGTCCCAGATGCGCGAGGCCTGCCGTCCCAGGGTCCCGCCGTCCACCCAGAGGTCGGCCTGACGGAACCGGCCGGGCAGTTCCCGCAGCGACCTGGCAGTCGGCTGGCCCGACAGGTTCGCCGAGGTCGTGACCAGGGGGACCCTGGCCGCGCGCACCAGCGCGGCGATGGGGTGGGCCGGGATCCGTATCCCCAGCAGCCTGCCCGGGGAGCAGGCCCGCAGGAAGCGGGGATCCTTTTTCTCCAGCAGGAGGGTGACCGGTCCCGGCAGCCCTTCCAGAAAGGCGGGGTGGCGGACCACCAGGTGCCGGCGCACCCAGGCGAGGGAGGGCGCAATCACCGAGAACGGGTGGTCGGTCCCCTTCAGCAGACTGACCTTTCGGACAGGGGTGGGCAGCAGGGCATTGCAGCCAATGCCGTAGACCGTATCCGTGGGATACGCCAGGATCGCTCCCTCCCGGATCGCCGCCAGGATCTTCCCCCGCTCCGCCAGCGCGCAGGTCTCCATACCCCCTTTTATGCCTGTTTCCCGGATAAGTACGCATGGAGTTCCGGCGGCGGGTGCGCACCCTCCAGGGCCTGCTCGAAGCCAAGCGGCTGCCAGGCACCCTGCTGTCCCATCCCCACGATGTTTTCTACTACACCGGCTACCCTGCAGGGACCGACGACCATCCCCTCGCCCTCATCCCCGCCGCAGGGAAGCCCGTGCTGCTGCTGTCGGCCCTGGCAGTCCCTATCCGCGCGTACGGGCAGGTCCTCACGGACGGGAAGGCCTTCTCCAGGCACCTCCCCCGGCGGGTGGGGATCGACGAAACCTCCCTGTCCGTGGCATCCTTCCTCTCCCTGCGGAAGCGCACGCGCCCCGTGCCTGCGGGGGAGCTCATCAAGCGCCCCCGCCAGGTGAAGGACGCTAGCGAGCTGGCGTGCATGCGCGCGGCTGTCCGCGTGGACCGCACTGTCTTCCGCAGCCTGCGGCTGGAGGGGACCGAGCAGGAGGTTGCCCGCCGCATCCGGGAGGCCTTCCACGCCCGGGGGGCGGAGGAAGCGTATGAAGCCATCGTGGCCACCGGCAGGAACGCGGGCACCTCCATCCACCACGTCCCCACCGCAGCCCGGCTCTCCCGGCAGGCCACCACGATCGTGGATGCGGGAGCCTCCCTGGGGGGCTACAGCACGGACGTCACCCGCACCTTCTGGGACTCCAGCAACAGGGTCCAGCAGGACCTTGCGGACACGGTCAAGGCCCTCCAGGAGGAATGCATCTCCCGGGTGGCCCCTGGCGTGAAATTCTCCTCCCTGGACGCGTTCTACAAGCGGGAGCTGGGGAAGCGCGGCTTCACGGTCCGGCACGGGCTGGGCCACGGGATCGGGATCTTCGTGCACGAGCCTGCCGAGAAGCTGGAGAAGGGCATGGTCATCACCATCGAGCCCGGGATCTACACCGGCAGCATGGGCTGCCGGATCGAGGACATGGTCCTGGTGACCCGCTCCGGCAGGGAAGTGCTCACGCGCAGCGTGCGGTGAGCAGACAGAAAACCTTCTCCAGGCGGGAGCAAGGATGTGCAGAGAAAGGCCTTTCTCTGCACGTCTCATGGAGAATTCACCACAGGGCCGCGCTGCCGCTGGATTCCTGGCAAGCAGAATTTACTCCTCTTCCTTGGTGGGCTCGGGCCCTTCCGTTCCCTCGGCCACGGGCGCCGCGAAGTGCTTGATAAGCACGATGTCCCCGATGGCCCTGACCATGGGGTAGGGGATGATGATTCCCTTCTTCCTGCCCAGCATCTCCGAGAGGTAGGAACCCTTCGCGGCCTTGACCACGAGGGACCGCATCTTGAAGCGCTTGAGGTCGCACTCGATGTCCTCCACCTTGCCGCAGTAGAGGCCCTTGTCGGTGAAGACGTCCTTCATCCACGTCTCGGACACCGAAGAAACCTGGATACCCATTGAGCAGTCACCAATTGCATCTTAATGGGGGGTTATCTTTATAAACCTTTTCGGGATGCGCGTTCTTCCCCCTGTTTTCCGCGAGGGGATGTTCCCGGTCTATCGTTTCTTCGCGCCCCCCATGCGAATAAAAGGCCCAGCCACAATAGTGGTATGCTGGGAACAAGCTGGGATATGGTATCCCCACCCATGGGCCGAACGGCAAGGCGCAGATTCCTTTGGAAGCGCAAGATTGCTAATCCTGTGGGCGCAAGCCCTTGAGAGTTCGAATCTCTCTCCCAGCGCTTCCTTCACGGCTAGGCCTTGGTCCGCTACACACGGCATTCCGGCAAGAAATAGGCGCTGCCATGATCGAGCCCGATGAGTCCGTGCTGTGCCAATCATTCGAAGGCCGGGCTGCTCTCTTCCGCTGCGCAGCCGGAAGCGCAAGCTCTACGCCGCCGTAGTATGAGCCTCCGCGACCCCGTAGCGGGCTCTGCGCTGCGCAGTGGAATTCATGCTTCCTCGAGGCGGATTCTCCGGATGCCGAGGCGGTCATAGACCGCGTCTGAAGAAATGAGCGTGTCATTGCATGCGCTCGCCGCATGGAGCGCATCGAAGACGTTCGCCTGTTTCTCCTTGATGAACGAGGCTGCGAGCAGGACCGTCCGGACGTCGATGCCGCGGATGTCCGCCAGTTCAGCGACGGCTGCGATGATCCGCTCCGGGTCGAGGCCGAAGCGGTCGCAGAGCAGCAGCAATTCAATGCAGGTGGCCATCCCCGTCCACAGGGATCCCTTGTACCGCTGGAGCAGGCGCTCTGCGCGGCGCTTGAGCCAGTCGGACTCCTTGATCAGCGCAAGGAAGAAGTCCGTGTCCGCGTATGGCGTAGGACCTCCTTCCTTGCTTCCTTGCGGATCTCCTCGCGCAGCTTGGCCGCGGGGACATCGGGAAGCTTGCGTCCCTCCTCCCGCAGGTCGGCGAGGGGGTGGCGGGGCACGGGCACGAGCAGGACCCGGCCGGGTCCGGGAATGACGTAGTAGCTGTCCCCGTACCGGTCCCGAATGGGCCGCCGCAGGAGGAGGCGTCCCTTGGCATCGCATCTCACTGGGTGCATGCACATATCGTGGTGGGATTCTTTATAAGCTTTACCCACTTTCATTCCATCTTTCCCACGTTCGCTTCAGGGAGCACTTCGATCGGGGGCCGGAGCCAGGTTTTTAAAAGCATGCAGCAAGCATTCCTCCCGGCTGTAGCCGGAGGATGCATTGCTGCCCTGTGGGAATTCCCCAACGCCAACGCCCTGCCAGCAGGAGCACTGGACGCTCAGCTGATAACCAACGAACCAATTGTACGTGTTTAACTGCACAACGCGTGCTATCGGTTTCCAAAAAGGAGGGAACAATGAAATCAGCAGCAATAGGACTTGTGGTGTGCAATGAGCTAAACACGTACAACCAATTTAATCCCGGACACCCAGATTCGATATGCCCAGCGACGCCGAGATCCTGGAAGAATCCGCCCGGAAGGGGGACATCAAGTCCCTGGTCATCACCATGATCATGTCTGCCCTGGGCTTCCTGGTGGCCCTGCAATGGCGGGACGCGATCCAGGAGACCATCGACGCCTGGGTGCCCCAGGGGGAGGGGCTCTTCTGGACCTACGTCGCCGCGCTGCTGGTCACCATCGGCGCCGCGGCGGCCGCGATCATCCTGGTCAGGCTGAAGCAGGCCAACCTCCTGCCCGAGGAGAAGCTTATCGGGCGCGCCCGCCGCATGCGGCACCAGGAGGCCATGCGCCAGCGGGCGAAGCAGCTCGAGCAGGAAGCGAAAGAAGGCGCGCCAGCCTGAATGCGACCGCCGGGATTTGAACCCGGGTCACCGGCTTGGGAAGCCGAGATCCTGTCGTGCCCGAAGGAACCACTAGACTACGGTCGCGCTACCGTGCTCTTGGCAGGCCGGGTTAATAAACGAGCAGAAAAGGGTAAAGAAAAAAGGTGCGTGTGCAGCTCGTTGCACATCGCTGGCTCTCCGCTGATGTCATTGTTCCCTCTTTTGGAAACGATAGCATGCGTTGTGCAGCTACACACGCACGAAAAAAGGAAGGCCTCAGTTGGCCCGCTGCTTCAGCTCCCTGATGCGCTCGGCGACGCCCTGGGATTCCTTGTCCAGCTCGTCCTTGTACTCTTCGAGCATCTTGACCTTTTCTTCGCGCGTCAGGAACGACCGGGTCCCGCAACAACCGTCCATGTCCTTCACCCCCTTGCCATCATATCGGATGTACGATATATGGGGGCCGGGATTTATATACTTATCGGGCATCCGATAAGAAGGCGCGGGCTTTTTATTCCCGGCCTCCCAAGAGGGAATCATGGGGAGAAGGGACGAATGCTGCGACATGCGGGGGATGCTCTCCTTCCTGATCCTCTTCCTCCTCTCCAAGAAGGCCATGCACGGCCAGGAGATCGCCGAGGAGCTGGAGCAGCGGAAGGGCATCCGGCCGAGCCCGGGGACCATTTACCCCGCCCTGAAGGCCCTGAAGGAAGCGGGCTTCATCCGCGAGCAGAAGCAGGGGAAAACCATCCTCTACCGCCTGACCCCGCAGGGTGAGCGGGCCCTCAAAGCCTCGAAGGAACGGTTCTGCAAGATGTTCGTCGGGGTCTACTCCTGAGGAGTCGGGGGGTGTGCTGGCCGCGCCGAAGGGCCCGGTGCGCGCCCCACGGCGCGGGGGTGAGTGGCGGGGCGCATGCGCACGCCGCCTCCTGCGCCCCCCTACGGGATGTCCGTGGGGTCCCAGGAGGTGCGGAAGCCTTCGTCCCAGGCGCGCATCTCCCGGAGATCCTGCTCCCGCAAGGAGAAGTCGAACACGGCGGCGTTCTCCCGGATGCGGTCCTCCCGGACCGACTTCGGGATGGCCACCAGCCTGTTCTCCAGGGCCCAGCGGACCAGGACCTGGGCAGGGGTCTTCCCCAGCCTGCTGGCGAGTGCGGCCAGCCGCGGGTCGCTGAACTTCCTCCCCTTGGTGAGGGGGGAGTAGGCCTCCACCTGGATCCCCTGCTTCCTGCAGAAGGCCCTGAGGTCCTCCTGCGCCAGGAAGGGGGAGAGCTCGACCTGGTTCACGGCGGGGGCCTGCCCACCTGCAGCCAGGAGCTGCTGCAGGTGGCGGATGGTGAAGTTGCTCACGCCGATAGAGCGGATCTTCCCCTCCCGCTGGAGGCGCTCCAGAATCTTCCAGGTGGCCAGCCGTTCCGGCACGGGCCAGTGGATGAGGAAGAGGTCGATGCAGTCCACGCCGAGCAGCCTCCGGCTGGTCTCAACGGCCTTCGCCGGGTCGTCGTGGTGGTCGTTGTGGATCTTGGTGGTGAGGAACACGTCCTCCCGGGGGATGCCGCTCTCCCGCAGGGCCTTGCCGACGTCCTGCTCGTTGCGGTAGTAGGCTGCGGTGTCGATGTGCCGGTAGCCTGCCGCCAGGGCCGCGCGCACCGCTGCCCGCGTGGCCGGACCCGGCGGGGCCTGGTAGGTGCCCAGGCCGAGCCAGGGCATGGTGATGCCGTCCCTGAGCCTGGCCGCGGAGCGGAGGTCCATGCCTGCTCTTGGGAGGCGGGAGTAAAAGCCTTTCACCCGGGTCGAAGCTGGCGCTTGTTCATCCCACAGGGCCTAACGTATTCGCAGGAGGCATGTGTGTAGCCCATTGCCCGCCGCAGGTTCTCTTGCTTCTGATTTCATTGTTCCCTCCGTGTTGGAAACCGATAGCATGCGTCTGGCAGCTAAACACGCACAAACCTCCCACCACCCTCACCGGTCGTGGTGGCGGTCCTTGCTGCGGATGTGGGGTATGCGCGGGACGACCACCGCATAGGCCGTGGCGCCCAGGGCGATGAGGTACCATTCGAAGCCGATGGCCATGCCGATGGCCGCGGAGAACCAGATGTTCGCCGCGGTGGTGAGGTTGCGGATCTCCCCGTCCCGCTGCTGGAGGATGATTCCTGCTCCGAGGAAGCCGATGCCGCTCACGATCTGGGCGGCGATGCGCGCCGGGGAGAGGGGGTCGATGATCGTGGACAGCAGGGTGAAGAGGAACGAGCCCCCGATCACGAAGCAGTGGGTGGAGATCCCCGCGGCCTTGCCCCGGGTTTCCCGCTCCACGCCGATGGCGAAGCCCGCGATGACCGAGACCACCAGGCCCGCGAGGAACTGGACCTCGTACCCGGAGAGCAGGTTGACGGCCATTATTTTCTTGTGGGCGCGCGTCCTAATAAAGCGGGGGGTGTCGAGGTCCTGCTGCGGAGGATCCCTGTTGCCCTGCTGCACCGCCAGCGTGGGCGGGCAGCTCACCCATGCCCTGCCGGCCGCAGCGGGTCCCGCTTTGGGCAGGACCTAACGTCAGCGGCGAAAACAATCGTCACCACCCGAAACAACGCTCATCCCTCTCCTCTCGTCAAGCGCATTGGGCCGACCTTGCTCAGTAGGTCACCGCAAGACGTTGTGTCGATTATTTTGGCCCGGTACGTTAGCATGCATCGCCAAGAAGCCTCCTCACCAGCTACCCACGCACCCACCAGCAATTAAAATCCCCGCGCCCAGAAAGGGCATGCAGACCAAGAACCTCACCCAGCAGGTGGAGATCCCCGCCGCGCCGCACGAGGTGTTCGAGATGCTGCTCGATCCCGAGCGGCACAGCCGCTTCACGGGCGCGCACGCCGCCATCTCCCGCCGCGTAGGCTCCCCCTTCACCGCCTACGATGGCTGGATCGAGGGCGTCCAGATGGAGGTGGTCAAGGACCGGCTGATCGTCCAGAAGTGGCGGGGCAAGGACTGGCCGAAAGGGCACTATTCCATCGCCACGTTCACCCTCGCTCCCTCGGGGGCGGGGACGAGGATCACCCTCACCCAGAGGGGCATCCCCGCCGGCCTCTTCGAGGGCATCAGCGCCGGCTGGCATGAGCACTACTGGGACAAGATGCAGAAGTCCCTGGACATCGACCGCAGGCTCTGGGGAGCGCGCTCCCGCTAGCGGGAAAGAAAATGAAAAGGGAAAAAGGAATCCCTATTGCTTCTTGGGGATGGTTTCCCAGATCCCGATGACGTTGCCCTCGGAGTCCGTGACGCGGGCGTAGTACCCCATATCCATCACGGTCATCTTGGGCATGACGATCCTGCCGCCGGCCTTCTGGACCTTCTTGAGGGTCGAGTCCAGGGACGGGACGTTGATGACGACCACCGGGCTCTCGCCGGGAGCCTGCCGGGGCATGATGCCGCCGTTGATCGCTCCGGCCTCCTTGGGCATGCGGGTCTTCTTGTCCACCTCAACGGTGGAGACCATCCAGTAAGGCATGGCCCCGGGGGCCTTCTCGATCTTCCACCCGAACAGGTCCTGGTAGAACTTGCGGGCGCGGTCAGGCTTGTCGGCAGGGATCTCGAAATGCACAACCTTGTCCATAGTACCTCCCTGCTATCCGAGGGGAGAACGGGCATAAATACCTTCCGGCAGGACCACGCCGCCAGGGCCGGTAGCTCATCTCCATGAAGCGTGTTCTCCTTCAGCGCCGTTTGCGACGTCGTGGGTGCAATGCGATTCCGTGAATGACCGTGTCCGCGAGCCCCCTACGGGGCCTGCAGGCACTATTGGCGCCCCGCAATGATAGGCGGTACGTGTTTAGCTGCCAAACGCATGCTATCGGTTTCCAACAAGGAGGGAACAATGAGATCACATGCAAGAGAACCTGCGGTGTTCGATGAGCTAAACACATACGATAGGCGCATTGGCGAAGACGGGCATGGCTGCCGCGAAGGATCTGCGCCATTCATTCCCCAAGCTCTTGGCAGGCGAAGAGGGCGTATATGTTTAGCTGGTGAGAAGGTTTCTTGGCGATGCATGCTGGGTGGCAATCCTGCCAAGAAATGGAAACGCTGCGACAGACAAGGCGTGGCTGAGCTACACCCATACCAGAGGGGAAAGGCCGCCGTCGGAGCCAGAATGGCGTCAGATGCAACAGGTAGCTGTTACGTGACAGGTAGCATCACAGTTCACGGAAGAGGTAGGCGCGCAATTATCAGGTCAGCGGGCAACAGCCGCTGCCTGCTCTCCTGCAGACCTCCAAGGACCGGAGGGGGGATGCATTTCCTGCCCCCGCCAGGCTGCGCCTCCCCTCCAGGCGAATCTTTATAAGGAATGGAAAATAATATTCCATGGTGAGAAATATGGAAAAGACAAGATTGGAGAAGGAGGGGAGGGTATTCATCCCCAAGAAGGTCAGGGAACGGCTCGGCATGCGCAGCGGTGAAGAGATGCTCATTGAAGAGAGGGATGGGGCACTCATCCTCCGGAAGCGAAAGTCCCCCGAGGAGTTCTCTTCCCAGCTCAAGGGCTGCGTGAAGGGCGGGGGGAATCCGCTGGACCTCAAGAAGATGTGGAGGATGTGAATGCTCTTCGTGGACAGCAACATCTGGTGTTATTACTTTGACGCCGCGGCGAAAGAGCACGCCAAGGTCGCGCAGTTCATTGGCCGGACCATCGGGAAGGAGGAGATGGTCCTGAACACGGTCGTCGCGATGGAGATTGCGCAGTACCTCATCAAGAATCTCGGCCCCGTGCGGGGGAGGGAGAAGATGGATGCCCTGCTCGGGTTCCCTTTTACCATCACGGATTTCGATTACGACCTCCTCCTCAGGTCGGTCCAGGAACTCGCCACGCACGCGCATGCGGGGATTGGCGGGCGGGACGCAACCATCCTCGCTTCCATGCGCGCCCTCGGCGTCCGGCGCATCGCCACCCATGATCGGGCCTTCCAGAGGGTGGATGGGATTGAGGTCGTGGACCCTTGCGCGTGAGTGGATGCCTCGTATGTGTTTAGGTACCCTCAATATGCTCGCTGTGTATCGATTTCCCCGGATGCGAGCCGAAACACGTCAAAAAGGTCATGTGGCCTAAGTATGCCGATTTTCAATGTAACTGATTCGCAGAGTGGAAGAATTGCCAAAAGTGTGTGTCCAACTGCTAACGGTTAGACGAGCTAAACACATACGCGGCACGTAGTGCGGCAATGCAGGCAATAATAGCAAGGGGTTGTGGAGCCAAGACCTATGGACACCCAATCTCTCCTGTGGTCCTGCGAGCACGGGGCGCATTGGCATGCCGCTTCAGTACGCCCGCGCGAAGCAGGCCTGCTGGCCGCTGTTGCCGCAGACCACGCAAGCTCCCGCAGGAGGCTGGAAGGGGATGACCCGGATGTCTGTCCCGGTCTGGTCCTTGACCTGCTCCTCGCAGGCCTTGTTCCCGCACCAGCCTGCAAGGATGAAGCCCTTCTCCTTCTCCGCGAGCCTGCCCAGCTCCTTCAGGGTGGCCGCAGGGCGGGTGTTGGCCTCGAGGAAGGACGTGGCCTTGCGGAAGAGCGCGGCCTGGATGTCTTCCAGTAGGGCGGGTACCACGGTGCCCAGGGCATCCCATTTCACGGGCTGCTTCTGCATGCTGTCCCGGCGGACCAGGATGGCCTGCTGCTGCTCGAGGTCCTTGGGGCCTATTTCAAGCCTGACCGGCACGCCCTTCAGCTCCCACTCGTTGAACTTCCACCCCGGGGAATAGCCCTCCCGGTCATCCAGCTGGACCCGGATGCCGAGCTTCTCGAGCTTGCCCTGGAGGTGTTTGGCTTCCTTGAGGACGCTGTCCTTGCTCGCGTCCTGAAAGATCGGGACGACCACGACCTGGATGGGCGCGATCCTCGGCGGCAGGACCAGTCCCCGGTCGTCCCCGTGGACCATGATCACCGCGCCGATCGTGCGGGTGGACACCCCCCAGGAGGTCTGCCAGGCGTGCTGGCGCTTCTGGGCCTGGTCCAGGAAGGTGATGCCGAAGGCCTTCGCGAAGTTCTGGCCCAGCTGGTGGGAGGTGCCCATCTGCAGGGCCTTGCCGTCGGGCATGAGGGCTTCCAGGGTCGTGGTGTAGACTGCTCCTGCAAATTTCTCCTTGTCCGACTTCCTCCCGGTGAGGACGGGGATGGCGAGATAGTCTTCCATGAGCGTGCGGTAGCTCTCCAGGATGCTGCGGACCTCCCGGTCAGCTTCTCCCTCCGTGGCATGGACCGTATGCCCTTCCTGCCAGAGGAACTCGCACGTGCGCAAGAACAATTTGGTCATCTTGATCTCCGCCCGGAAGACCGAGTTCCAGTAGTTGTAGAGGAGGGGCAGGTCCCGCCAGGAGCGGATCCACTTCGCGTAGGCGTCGTAGACCACCGTTTCCGAGGTCGGCCGCAAGATCAGCCGCTCCTCCAGGGGCTGGGTGCCGGCCTGGGTGACCACGAACAGCTCGGGAGAGAAGCCCTCCACGTGCTCCTGCTCCCGCTGGAGGAAACGCTCGGGTATCAGGGCCGGGGAGTAGGCGTTCTGGTGGCCCTGCGCCTTCAGGAGGCTGTCCAGGGCGGCCTGGATGAGCTCCCAGATGCCGTACCCGTAGGGCTTGATGAACATGAACCCCTTCACCGAGGAGAAGTCTGCGAGACCGGCCTTCAGGGTGACCTCGTTGTACCACTCGGAGAAATCCTTGCCCTTCGGGACCGTGATCCCCTGCTGGTCGGACATACCCCTTTCTTGGGAGGCGTTCTTTTTAAAGCGGGGGCGGGAAAAAACCGCTCGCCTGCGGGCCTGTTAAAGGGAGGCCTGGAGGGCCTGGAACGCCTGGGCAGCCTCCTGGGCCCGGGGAGGCTCCCGCCTGCCGGCCTCCTGGAAGGCCTGCGCTGCTGCTGCGCGCTTCCCGAGGCGGAAAAGGCAGGTCCCCCTCCCGAGGAGGACCGGGAAGGAGGGCGGGAGCCTGAGATACTGGGCCAGGGCTTTGTCCCAGGCGCCCTCCCGGGCATACGCATAGGCCAGGTTCATCCTCGCTGGCTGGAACCCTGGCTCCCGCAGGAGGGCTTGCTCGAAGGCAGCAGCCGCGGCCGCAGGATCCTGGCGGGTGAAGAGGAGGATGGTGCCCTTGTCGAACCAGGCCTTTGCCGTGGGGCGGTCCTGGAGTTCCTGCTCCAGGAGGGCGAGGTAGCGGAGCTCATCCTGCTGGATGGCGGCTTCCCCTTTGAGGGCCTTGAGATGGTGGATTTCCAGCCCAGAGGGGATGGGTCGGATGCCCTGCCGCTCAAGGGATTCCTCCACGAGTTCGTGCACCCGGCGGGTGAACTCGATCCCGGGGAGGCGGCGGAAGAAGCGCACGCACGGGACCGGGAAGAAGCCGGGGAATCCATACTGCCGGCTGACCATATTGTTTGCGGGGACGAAGCGCGTCTGGCGGGTGTCCTTGGTGTAATTGAGTTGGTCCAGGAGGAAGGCCTTGCCTTCCCCTTGGGCGAGGGCGCGCAGGCGTTGCAGGCCTTCAGGGGCAAGGACCTCGTCCGCATCCAGGACCAGGATCCAGTCCTGGGTGGCCTCCCGGAGGGAGACGTTCCGCTGGCTCGCGAAATCCTGGAAGGGGTGTACCACCAGCGTGCACTGGAACTCGTCAGCGATACTGCGCAGGGCGGGGGTTTCCAGGTCCACGACCAGGATGCATTCCTCCACCCCTTCCCTGGCGTTCCGCAGGCAATTCCTGAGGAACGCTTCTTCCCCGTCCCGGACGATCATGCAGAGGCTGATGGTATTCATACTACTAATTATCTACTACTTTCTGTCAATTTAGTAGTTAACTATTTAAAGGAGTAAACTACTCGTTATCTACTAACAACTACTATATTAGTAATTCGGGGACAAGATGAACAAACCAGAAAAACCGGCTGATATGAAGCACCTCCTTCTGCAGAATCAGGAAAAGCTTCCCTTATTCCTTGGTAATGCATCAGTCATGAAATTCGTGCATCAGGCAAATCAAGAATATATGCATTGGGATGATGTGCGGAGGAAAAGGCTTCCTGAAGGGACGACCCTCGAGCTTCTATGGACCCTTATGAAAATCTTACGGGACCCTTCGCTGAAATTCATTCGCGTTGGAAAAATGCAGTTTAGCTATGCGGTTATTTCGGAGATGCAGCGCAAACTCCATCTTCTCGACACCGGTGCCGCCGGAAGGCTGACCTCCCACCAACCGTTTGTGAACCTCGAAGGGCAAGAGCGATACATCATCAGTTCCCTCATGGAAGAAGCAATTGCATCAAGCCAAATTGAGGGGGCCGCAACGACGAGGAAGGTTGCAAAGGAGATGTTGAGGCTGAACAAGAGGCCAAGGACTCCCGATGAAATTATGATCCGTAACAACTACCGGACCATGCAGAAGATTATGGATATGATAAAAGGCGGGAGCAAAAGAATGACAGTTGAGTCCATTCTCGACCTCCACCGTGAACTCACAGACAGCACGATGGATCCCCAGTGGCAGGGGAAATTCCGCGAATCCAATGACGTGTATGTCGGAGAGCATATGGATCCGGATAAGGTGTATCATATTCCTCCCGACTACAAGGAAATAGAGGGAATGATCGGCGCGCTATGCGATTTTGCTAATGATGACGGCGGCGAGTTCATCCACCCCGTCATTAAAGGAATAATCCTCCATTTCATGCTCGCATTCATCCACCCCTTTGTAGATGGAAACGGGCGAACCGCGCGAGCCCTCTTTTATTGGTACGTGTTGAATAGGGGATACTGGCTGTTCCAATTCATGTCGATCTCGCGCATCGTCTATCGGTCCCGGGGAAAATACTACATGGCTTTCCTCCATACAGAAACGGATGATAACGATCTGACGTATTTCATTAAACACAACCTTGAGGTCATTCAGGAGGCCTTCGATGACATGCAGCACTACATCGAAAGGAAACAGCGGGAGCAGGAAGAGGCCAGCAAGCTCGTCAGGGGATTGAAGAGTGTCAATCTTCGGCAGGCCGATATCCTCCAGGACCTGCTGAAGAATCCGAACAAGGCGTTGATCATCCCTGAGATTATGAACACCTATGGGGTGGTCTACCAGACCGCGCGAAAAGACCTTTTGCATCTCGTGCACTTGGGGCACCTTAATCTCACGCGCGCCGGAAGGAAGTTCGTCTTCAGACTGGCCTCGCGAGGGGAGAAGCTGGGTCATTCGAAGGAGTTGCGTTGACATGGCGGGCGCAGATTTTCGCGGGGCCGAGGCCCTCCTCCGCAGGGAGGGGGAGGACCTGGTCAAGGACCGGATCCCGAAGGGCTATAGGCTGCCGGAGCTGGACCTCCGGCTGCGGAAGCAGCGGACCCGCATGGAGGCCTCGCTCCTGGCCACGGCGGCCCGGCTGGGCGTGCCGGTCCCCCGGGTGCGGGAGGTGGGGGACACCACCATCCGCATGGAATGGCTTCCAGGGGAACGGGTGAAGGACATCCTGGACGTCCTCCCCCCGCAGGAGCAGCGCCAGCTTGCCGCCCAGATCGGGGAGGCCGTGGCCCGCCTGCACGCCGGGGGGATCGCCCACGGGGACCTCACCACCTCGAACATGATTTATAAAGACAAGCGCCTCTACTTGATAGACTTCGGGCTTGCCCGCATGTCCCACAGGGCTGAAGACCAGGCCGCGGACCTCTTCCTCCTGGCGGAGGCCCTGCAGGCAGGGCACTTCCCTGTCCGGGACGCGGTCTGGGCTACGATCTTAAAAGCGTACAAAGCCAAGTATGCCCATGCGGCGCCGGTGCTCGCCCAGGTGGCGCGCATCCGGGCGCGGCGGCGCTATCGGAGCGAATGATGCAGAAGAGATGGAAGCGGGGAAGGCGGGATGACCGCCGGCGGGACGAGGAGGCCAGGCCCTGGTATCCCCGCACCAAGCTGGGGAAGCAAGTCCAGAAGGGGGAAATCACCTCGCTCGCCGAGGTCCTCACCAGGGGCGAGGTCATCCTCGAGCCCGAGATTGTCGATGCGCTGGTCCCTGAGCTGAAGGAGGAGATCATCCAGATCGGCGGCAGCCCCGGCAAGGGGGGAGGGGTCCGCCGGACGCCCACCAAGCGCACCGCGCGCATGCACAAATCAGGCCGCCGGTATAAAATGTCGGCCATGGTGGTGGTGGGCGACGGCAAGGGCCTCCTGGGCCTCGGCAAGGCCGCCTCGCGGGAGAACCGCACCGCCATCTCCAAGGCCACCCTCCAGGCCAAGCTGAACATGATGATGATCCGCAAGGGCTGCGGCTCGTGGGAGTGCGCCTGCGGGGGCGCGCACAGCATCCCCTTCAAGGCCACTGCTTCCTGCGGAAGCGTGTCGGTTTCGCTCATCCCCGGACCCAAGGGCCTGGGCGTGGTGGCGAACGAGACCTGCCGGCGGGTCCTCGGCCTGGCCGGCATCCAGGATGTCTGGGTCCAGACCTTCGGCCAGACCAGCACGCGCGCGAACCTGATCACCGCCCTGTTCGGGGCGCTCTCCCGCCTGAACCATACCAAGGGAGGCCTGTGACATGTTCGCGGTGGTCCGGATCCGGGGGTCCACGGAGACCTACGTGACCGTGGAAGACACCCTCCGCATGCTCAAGCTCAGGAAGGTCAACCACTGCGCCCTGGTGCCGGACACGCCCTCCTACCGGGGGATGCTCAAGAAGGTCGAGAACTGGGTGACCTGGGGCGAGGTCTCCCCGGAGTTGGAGCAGGAGTGCAGGGAGAGGGGAACCCCGGTCCGGCTGCACCCGCCCTCCCGCGGGCATGCCTCGATTAAGCTGCACTTCCCCAAGGGGGCCTTGGGCTACCGGGGGGACAAGATCAACGACCTGCTGCGGAGGATGGCATGAAGGACGCCACGCTCTGCTACCTCTTCAAGGACGGCAAGGTCCTCCTGCAGAAGAAGGCTGAAGGCAAGTTCGGCGGGGGGAAATGGAATGCCCCGGGGGGGAAAATAAAGTCCATGGAGACCCCGGTCAAGGCAGCCATCCGCGAGGTTGCGGAGGAGACCGGTCTCAAAGTGGAGAAGGTCCAGCCCGCGGGGGTCCTGCAGTTCTTCGACGAGGGCGGGCACGTCTTCCTGGTCCATGTTTTCAGGAGCGACCGGTTCTCGGGCGAGCCCCGCCCCTCTCGCGAGGGGGAGCTGCAGTGGTTTCCCGCCACCCGGCTCCCGCTGGAGGAGATGTGGGAGGACGACCGCTACTGGCTTCCCGCCCTGCTGGAAGGCAAGCCCTTCCGGGGGTCCTTCCTGTTCACCAAGGGGTTCAAGTCCCTGGTCAAGCACGAGGTCGTGACGGCATGAACGCGTCCTTGGGGAGGAGAGGGGCATGACCACCCGCAAGAAAACGACCAAACGCAAGATGCGCGGGAAACGGACCTATGGCAGGGGCTCCCACAAAAAAGGGAGGGGGGGCGGCTCCCGCGGCGGCAGGGGCATGGCCGGGTCCTTCGGGCACAAGAGGCTCTGGGCCCTCAAGCAGGATCCCGGGCATTTCACCAAGCGGAAATTCGTGTCCCTGCGCGGCAAGCAGGTCCAGGAAACCCTCCAGAGCATCAACCTCCGGGACATCTCCGAGGACTGCGAGCTCCCCGGGTACAAGGTCCTGGGCGGCGGGGAATTGAAGCGCCCGGTCACGATCAGGGCCTCGGCCTTCTCCGCGCAGGCGATGGAGAAGATCACGAAGGCGGGCGGCAGGGCGGTCGTCTTGGGAGAAGAGGACGACATCGACAAACCCAAGGATGAGCAGCCCGCGGAGCAGGAGTCCCCTCCCGCCAAGGGCGAGGACGACGAGGACGACGAGGATGAAGAGGACGAGGAGGAGTAGTTAAGTCCGCGCTCCCCTAAAGATCCAGAGGATCCCCCATGGCACTCCAGCAAGCCTACCTTGCGTTCCTGCAGAAGCTCCCCGGCGTCCGGGGGCCCACGGGCAAGCTCACCTTCAAGGAGAAGATGAAGTGGACCGGGCTCATCCTGGTCCTCTACTTCCTGCTGGCGCAGCTCATCGTCTACGGGGTCGCCCCCTCCAGCCTCGAGCAGCTCCGGTTCCTGGAGATCCTTCTCGGCTCCTCGTTCGGCTCGCTGATGTCGCTCGGCATCGGCCCGCTCGTGACCGCGTCCATCATCCTCCAGCTGCTGGTCGGGTCGAAGATCCTCTCCTGGAACCTGCAGACCACGGAGGGGAAGCAGATGTTCCAGGGGACCCAGAAGCTCCTGGGCATCCTGTTCTCCTTCATGGAGGCCGTCATCTTCGTCAGCATGGGGGCTGTCCCTGCGGCCTCGCCCAGCCTGGCAGGGCTGGTCATGCTCCAGCTCGCCGCGGGCGGGATCCTGGTCATCTTCCTGGATGAAGTGATCTCCAAGTGGGGCTTCGGTTCCGGGATCGGCCTGTTCATCGTGGCGGGCGTGGCCAAGTCCATGCTCGTCCGGGCCTTCAACCCCCTGACCCAGGCCGGCCTCTTCCCCGGCGCGGGCGCTCCTCCGGCAGGCCTGATTCCCTTCGCCGTGACTGCCGTGGCAACGGGGGAGCTGCTGAACGCCTTCCTGGCCCTGCTGCCGGTGATGGCCACCATTGTGGTCTTTTTCCTGGTCACGTACGCGAACGCCATCAAGGTGGAGATCCCGCTGGCATTCGGCAACATACGGGGCTTCGGGAGGCGGTGGCCGCTGAAGTTCTTCTACACCTCGAACATCCCGGTCATCCTGGTGGCGGCCCTGCTCGCGAACATCAACCTCATGGGCACCATGCTCGCCAACAACGGCAACCCCCTGCTCGGGGCGTTCGACGCGCAGGGCAATCCCACGGGAGGGCTGGTCTTCTTCCTCACGCCTCCGCGCACGGAGGCCCTGGGCGGGCTCATGGTGAGCGCGGGGATCTTCGCCCTCCTGGGGGCGATCCTGGCCTCGTTCACGGGGAAGGGGAAGTTCTCGCTGGTGGCGATCTTCGCCGCGCTCGGGGGGGCCGTCTGGGTGCTCGCCGCTGCGGGGATGGGGATCACCTCCCTGACCTTCATCCCGGCGATCGACATCGCCCGGGCCATCACCTACACCCTCGTCCTCACCGGCGGGGCGGTCCTCTTCTCGGTCTTCTGGATGTCCACGTCGGGGATGGATTCCCGCTCGGTCGCGGACCAGATCTCCGGCATCGGGATGCAGATCCCCGGCTACCGCCGGGATCCGCGGATCATGGAGACGGTCCTGAGCCGCTACATCCCCGGGCTCACGGTCCTGGGGGGAGCTGCGGTGGGCCTCCTGGCCGCGTACGCGGACTTCACCAACGCGATCGGGACCGGCACCGGGATCCTGCTTGCCACGCTCATCATCTTCCAGCTCTACGAGCAGCTGGCCTCCCAGCACCTGGACGACATGCACCCCGGCCTGCGGCGCTTCTTCGAGTAGGGGGGATACTATCCCCGTACGTGTTTACGCCCCGCGCCGCCAGAACCCTGCGGGGCCTTGGCCCGCAGATGAATGGCGGCAAGCACTTCTGAGCGCGGGGCCGGGGTCGCGGGGATGGATCGCCATCACGGCCGCAGGAATGCTGTCCACTGGACGAGTTCAGTCGGCGTCGAACGCCCGCCGCTGTAGCGGCGGGTAGTTTACGTACCCTCAATATGCC
>JACQOD010000059.1 GCA_016202725.1 Candidatus Aenigmatarchaeota archaeon
CAAGAGAGCCTGCGGTGTGCATTGGGGTAAACTACCCGCCGCTAAAGCGGCGGGCGTTCGACGCCGGCTGAACTCGTCCAGTGGACAGCATTCCTGCGACCGTGATGGCGATCCATCTCCACGACCCCGGCCCCGCGCCCAGCAGTTGGCGCCGCCATTCATCTGCGGGCCAAGGCCCCGCAGGGTGCTGGCGGCGCGGGGCTAAACACATACGGGAATTCAAAGACCCTCCCCATCCAGCACCGCGCCCGCACCGCCGTCCCTGGGCGGGCGTCTTGCCCTTCCAGAAAGGGGCGGTAGCCCGGGGAGGTTCAGAATATCCAGCGCCGCTTGAGGCCGGGGACGCGGTCGAAGTCCGCGTCCTCCGAGATCATGGCCGCCCCCTTCTGCAGGCAGCAGGCTGCGTGGATGGCGTCCCGGGGGTCGAGGCCGTTCGCCAGAAGATCCCGGGCTTGCCAGAGTATTTCCCTGGTAACGTCCACTACCTCGAGATGTCGCATCTCCAAGAATGCGGTGAGCGCCCGGGCGGCCGCCTCGCGGCCGCGTGCGATCTGCACTTCCCAGGCGACTTCGTCGGCGGTGAGCGTGGCCGTGCATGCCTGCTCCCTCCCTTCTCGAACAGCCTGGATAAGGGCGGCTGCCGTTTTCCCGCGTTCATCGGTGTAGAGAAGCGCATAGAGGAAGACGTTCGCATCGAGGTACATCATAGGAACTTCCGGTGGCGCTTGCGGATCTGGCTTTCGTAGCTTCCGTGGGGAGTGAGCGGCGGGGCGCGCCCGGCACGGGCGATCTCCTGGAAGATGTCCTCGGTGCGCTCCTCCTGCTTCTCGATGAGGATGCCCTGGTCGGTCAGCTCGATCAGGACCGAGGACCCGGGGACCATGCCCGTCGCCCGCCGGAATGCCGCGGGCAGCACGACCTGCCCCTTGGGACCGATGCGCATGCGCTCTTTCAGAGATGTCTTACCCATGGTTATACTTTTGTATATCTTCTATTTATACTTCCCTCACCCGCCAGGAATGCTTTTATTCCCCCAGCACTATTTTCCACATGGTCCGCATCCGCGAGCGCCTGGCCGACTACGCGCGCATCCTGCGCATCGCGCGCAAGCCCACCCAGGACGAGTTCCTCACCTCCGCAAAGGTCACCTCCCTCGGCCTGCTGGTCATAGGGGCAATAGGCTTCGCGATCTTCATCGCCTTCGTCCTGTCGTGCAGCATGGCCGGCTTCCTGTGCTGATGGCGAGCAACGTGGCTACTCACCGACGGTAAGGGATCGTCGTACATTAACCCAACCGGCTTTACTGGTTCTGGCATGTGTCATTGTGCATGGACTCCGCTAACCGTGAAGCGTCCCTTCAACGGGCCCTCATTCCTGCTGGGCAACGCCTCCTGTCTGGCTTTTCACCCTGCTGATGGCCAATTCGGCCATGGGGGCAGTGGTCTCATTATTTTATGTCGATTCCTAAGTAGGCCTTCCAGCATTCGATTTCAAACCTCCGCGTTGACACATTTTGAGACAGTACCTATACCTACTGATTTTGTTAAAGATTGCGTTCCATGAGTGAGCAGCTCCTGCGCACCATGTCCCCTCCCCGCATGAGGGGGGAATCCCCGTCATGGGCGCAGTATGCCTGTTCACTCCCCCCGGCAGAGGCCCGCAACCTTAATAAACCCCGTCCACAATACAGGCATGCTTCTTGCAGGCTCGCAGAGGTAAGGGTAGGAATGATCTACACCATCCGGACGACATCGGGAAGGGAGGACATCGTGGTGGACCTCCTCATCTCCAAGGTGGAGCAGGACAGCATCGACATTAAGTCGGTCTTCCACCCCGCGGAGATCAAGGGCTACGTCTTCGTGGAGGGTTCCCTGACCGCGGTCCATAAGGCCATGATGGGGCTCATGCATTCCCGGGGGCTGATCGACAAGGCCGTCCCCCTACAGCAGATCTCCCACTTCCTGGAAGCCAAGAAGACGCGGATGCTCATCGACGAGGGGGACGTGGTCGAGATTATCGGCGGGCCCTTCAAGGGCGAGAAGGGCAGGGTCAAGCGCGTGAACAAGATCAAGGACGAGGTGACGGCGGAACTCCTGGAGGCCTCGATCCCCATCCCGGTCACGATTGCCACTGAATTTGTCAAGGTGGTCAAGAAGGCCGCCAACGCCGCGCCTGCGCGCGAGGAGGAGGAGGCCCCGAGGGAGGAGCGGGAGACCAGCGTCTTCGACCGGGAGGAGCTGGCCAAGATCGAGCGCGAGGATGCCAAGAAGGCCCCCCCTGAAGAGGAGCAGGAAGAACAGGCGGAGAAGAAGGATATGATTGCCCAGTTGAAGGAAGAGGAGCAGGAGAAGGCCAAGGAGGAGGCTGCAGCCCCTCCCGCGGAGACTGCCCCGGACGAGCCGGCTGCAGCGCCCGACCTCCTCAATGAACTGGAGAAGGAAAAGCATAAGAAGAAATCCCCGCAAGAACTGGAGGAAGAGGATGTCTAAGCAGACCGTACAGGCCCTGGTGACCGGCGGCAAGGCCTCTGCAGGCCCCCCGCTGGGGCCTGCCCTTGGCCCCCTAGGCGTGAAGATTCCCGACGTGATTGCTGCGATCAACCAGAAGACCAGGGACATGGCCGGCATGAACGTGCCGGTCAAGGTGGTCGTGGACACGGCGACCAAGGCCTTCACCGTGGAGGTGGGCACCCCTCCCGTCTCTGCGCTGATCAAGAAGGAGCTCGGCCTCGAGAAGGGCAGCAAGGAGGCCGGCAAGCTGCGGGCAGGGGACCTGTCTGAGGACCAGGTCAAGCGCGTCGCGCGCGTGAAGTTCGGGGGCGAAAGCCCTGCCCTGCTCAGCCAGGTCCGGGGGACCGCTCGCTCCATGGGCATCACCGTGGGGAAGGGTGCGGTCACGCAGGAGGAGATCGCCGCGTACGAGCGGGTGAAGAAGGCCGAGGAAGAGGCTGCAGCGGCCAAGGCTGCTGCAGCGGCTCCGGCAGCAGGGGCAGCGCCCGCCGCTGCGGGCGAGGAGAAGGCTGCCGAGCCCGCCAAGGCAGAGGGGAAGAAGGCCGCCCCCGCGGGGGCCAAGCCAGAGCCCAAGAAACCCGAGAAGAAGGGCAAGTGAGCGGGGGGCGGGGTGGCCAGACGCTCCCAGCTGCAGGGACTGACATCCCACGCCGTGGGTAGCTGCACAACACATGCCATCGGTCTCCAAAGAGGAAAGATGAACAGCGGCAAGGGAGCCTGCGGCGGGCAATGAACTGCACGCCTCCCCCGCCTGTCGCCCCACAAACCGCATGCCAGCGGCAGCAAAGCTTTATAAACCACGGTCCTGTAGTATCTTCATGCCCGCTATCTCCCGGTTTTCCCGCCTCGCCGTGGTCTTCTGGGCGATTTTCCTCCTGGCAGGGGCCTTCGTGGCCCTGCGGAACCCCGAAGTTGCGGCAGGCCTCGCGGTGGTGCTCGTCGGCATCGCCGGCGTCGCCCTGGAGCGGCGCCTCGAGCGGGCAGAGCGGACCCTCCAGGGGCAGCAGGACCGGGTCCAGCAATTGGGGGAGTGGTCCCAGCGCCAGACCGAGGCCGTCGACCAGCTGGCCACCCTGACCGATCGTCGCCTGTTCAGGCTCACGGAGCGCGCCCAGCAGGCAGGCAAGGCCCTGGCCAGCCTGGAGACGCGCCTGGGGGGCATGAACCGCAGTTTTGCGACCCTGGAGCGGAACCAGAAGTCCCTTCGGGTCTCCGTGAGCGCGCAGCAGAAATCCCTGGCCGCCCTGCGGAAGCGCCTCGCCAAGAAGAAGACGCCCGCGCGCAGGCGCGCGCGCCGCCCTGCGGGGAGAAGGGCCACCGTCACGGTGCGGGTGTAGTGCTGAAAAGCAGCATTACAGAGAGGCTATGAACGCAATTTCTCCATTCTGCCAAGAAATTCAAATACTTGTGAGTAATACGAATTAAAGTGTTTGTCTTCTATTTTTTTATCGTAAAAATTTTTGTGGAGAAATTCCATTTGAGAGAAAAGGTCGAATATTCTTTTATCGCCCGTTTCATAGACAATTCGTTTGATAAATTTTTCCATTTCGCCGTGAGATGAAAGGGTGAATCCTTTCAAAATGGCAATCGCTTTAATTTCTTGAGTTACAACCCCCCAAAGCAATTCTGACGCTTTTCTAAATTCTTTTTTCTGAATAGTCTCTTTGGCATTGGAAAGATAATGCTCCTTTGTCTTTTGATATTCGGCAAACTTGATATTATTGGAAGGAGACGACCTCTCCTGTAGTGTCATCGACAATCACTTCCTTTAATTCTGGTCCAATTATTCCTACATTTATTGTCACAATCCACCTTGCTCCTTGCGGATCCTGAACTATTTTATCGATTTTGAAATATTCGTACCCCGCCTGTCTAATAAAATCCAATGCCACCCCCACTATTTTGCCGACATTTTGTTTCATGGCTCTTCTTTCTAGATTTACATAAGATGGGCTTATAAACGATCATGCTGTGGTTATGCACGAAATCGGAAGATGCGGGCACAACATTTGAATTGGCCTGTTGGTGGGCGCTCATCCCCCGGTTCCAGACCGGGGGAATTCACATTTAAATACCTTCTCCCCCCAATAGGGGATATCCGTTACCACTGCTTCGGCAGGAGGATGACATGGCAGAGGACCTGAAGAAGAAGCTCGAGGAACGCTCCAGGCAAATAGCGGAGCAGCTCGCGCAGTCTGTTTCCTTGTCGCCCCCTCCGCAAGCCGAGGCGCCGCCTGAGGTAGCGGAGAAGCCGAAGCGGGTGCGCAAGAAGGCTGCTGCGAAGGAGGCCGGGGTTCCGGAAGAGCAGGCTGGTGCGCAGACCGAGGAACTTCCCGCATCTCCCCCGGAGAAGCCTGCAGCACCACCCAAACCCAAGGAGAAGCAGGCTCCTCCCGCCCCTGCAAAACTCTACCCGTTCTTGGAAGGCATCCACGAGGCCAGGCTGAAAGCCCCCGAACGCAAGTTCAAACAATCCTGGGACCTCAACTTCGCCCTGAAAGGCCTGGACCTCAAGCGCCCGGAGAACCGCATGAGCACCGAGATCGCCCTCCCTGAAGGGAGAGGAAGGGAATTGCGGGTAGGCGTGTTCGCCGACGTGCTGGCCGCGGAAGCCCAGGCCAAGGGAGCGGCCCTCGTCATCCGGCGCGACGAGATTGCTGGTTTGGCCCAGGACAAGAAGCGCCTCAAGCAGACGGCGGACCAGGTGGACTGGTTCCTGGGCGAAGTCAGCCTCATGGCCGAGATCGGCCGCTCCCTGGGGGCGGTGCTGGGCCCGCGGGGGAAGGTCCCGAAGCCCATCCCGCCGAAGGCTGATGTGGCCGTCTTCATCAAGAAGGCCCAGCGCTCGGTCCCGGTGGTCCTGAAGGATTCCCCCACCATCCACGTCCCCATCGGGACCCAGGACATGGCTGACGAGGCGGTCCTGAAGAACCTGGAGGCGGTCTACCAGCTGGTGAAGGAGAAGCTCCCCAAGGGCATCAACAACATCCGTGCGGTCCATCTCAAGCTCACCATGGGCCCGCCCGTGCGGCTGGAGGTCAAGTAATATGGTCAGCGCAAAGAAGCTCCAGGAAGTCCAGCAGATCACCCAGCTCGTGCAGGACTACCCGGTGGTCGGGGTCCTGAACATGCACAAGCTGCCCGGGAGGCAGTTGCACGAGATCAGGAACAAGCTCCGCGGTCAGGTGATCATCCGGATGGTCAAGAAGCGCCTGCTCATCCGGGTCTTCGAGTCCCTGGGGATGCAGGCCCTCACTGCCCAGGTACAGGGCGAGCCTGCCCTGTTCCTCACGAAGGAGAACCCCTTCAAGATCGCCCGCGTGCTGCAATCCTCCACGTCAGAGGCAGCCGCCAAGCCCGGGGACATCGCCCCCAGGGACCTGGTCATCAAGGCCGGGCCCACTAACCTTCCCCCAGGCCCCGCTATCGGGGAGCTGCAGAAGGTCAAGATCCCCGCCGGGGTGGAGGGGGACAAGATCGTGGTCCGCAAGGACACAGTGGTGGCCCGCCAGGGGGAGGCGATCTCCCGCGAGGTGGCGGATGTCCTGAACAAGCTGGGCGTGAAGCCCATGGAGATCGGCCTGAACCTGATCGCTGCCCTCGAGGGGGGGACGATCTACCAGAAGGACGTCCTCTTCGTGCCCGCAGGCTACCACGTCCGGCAGCTGCAGGCAGCCGCCCGCGAGGCCCTCAGCCTGGGCGTTTATATGCATTACTTCACCAAAGACACCGTGCCCATCCTCCTCGGCAGGGCCGAGCGGGAGATGCGCGCCTTGGCGACCGCAGCCAGCATCATCACCCCCGCAACCGCGGGGGCCGTGCTGGCGAAGGCCGCCGCCGAGGCAAAGGCACTGGAGAAGTAACGCTGAAAAGGAGGATACCATGGCAAAAGTCAATTACGTGCACGCCGCGCTCCTCCTGCACTCCGCGGGCAAGCCCATCGACGAGAGCCATCTCATGAAGGTCGTGGAAGCCGCGGGGGTGCAGGCAGACGAGGCCCAGGTCAAATCCCTGGTCGCGAACCTGGAAGGCGTGAACATCGACGAGGCCATCAGTCAGGCCGTGGCTGCCCCCGTGGCAGCCGCCCCTGCATCCGAGGCAAAGAAGGAAGAGAAAAAGGAAGAGAACATCGAGAAGAAGGCCGAGGAAGCAGCAGCCGGACTGAGCTCCCTCTTCGGGTAAGGTTTTTTCCGGGATGTTTTTGTCCCAGGATCATGCGGCAGGGGCAGGATTAGCTATCGCGGCGGAGCAGGAATGGCGACCTCTTCCGACTCGAGGGGGGATATATGGATGTTGGGAAGCCCTGACACCCCTATACCGCTCTCCTGCGGGGCCGGCGTTGCACGGTTTCTGAGATAGTCAAGGAAGCCGTCGGCGTCCAGAGGCACGAACACGTACACCGGGCTCTCCAGCCAGCGGCCGCTCACGTCCCCCCCTTCCAGGAGCGGCAGCTCGAGTGTGCTTTTGCCGTGGCGACGCGCCTCCCACTGCAGGTAGTCCTGGAACTCGCCCAGGGGGAGTTCCAGCAGGGCGTAGCCCTGTCCTGGGGGGAGGTGCAGCAGGAAACCGCTGTCCGGCTCCATATAGCCGAACGGCGGTGATGCAGGGAGGAACGGATCTGGCCCTGCGTAACCCCCGCCGCCTCCTGATGCGCCGGGTATATGAGAACGTTCACCGGCAGCGGCCCTTGACCCAGCGCTCCCTCCACCGCCTCCCTGTGCTCCGGACATATAGCCGCTCGGTGGCGGGCCGGGGACGTCAGGTACTCCAGAAGAACCTCCCCATGGCGGGGGACCGGGGAGGTTGGGACTATCATACCCCGCGCTGCCGCTGGCGCTGCCGCTCGCTCCGCCCGCCCAGCCGCCACCACCTCCCGAAGCCCCCACGAACCCATCATCAACAGAGGCTGCTGTACACCCCACAAGAAGGGTGGCACCTGCAACATATTCAAGGAGTCTCCGCCGCATAGTTACCAACGCAACCGTTTATCTGGTGCACAGACGGGTGCAGACTGCGCCACATCCGGCAACTTTTTGGACGATGCTATCTGTGCCGCTGTTCACCGTGATGCTCGTGCAGGGGGTGGGTGATACCTCGCAGGTATCACTCTGCTCTTCGCAATTTTTGGGGCACGCCGCGAAGCCGCTCACTGCGTCTTTTTTCGCGTCTTCGCATGCCGCTTCCTGCGCATCTTTGCATTCCTTCGCTATACCAGAGCCCGAGCCCCCACCGACCTGCGTGAACGGGCAGGTAAAGGTGGATGAGATTAAGGCGCCTCCCTGACGTGTGAACTGAGGGGAAATCGTGAGGGGATTCAACACCGCGTACGATGCTAAGAACAGTGTGACAAGGATGAGGATGACGTGAATGCCAAGGGGTCGCATACTGTACGATAATCATGCGGCTGTATTTAAATACCCCCATCAGCCTGCGCTCCCGCCGGCGCTACCGCTCGCTCCGCCCGCACCGCCACTTGCACCTCCCGACGCGCCGCCTCCTGCCCCAACCCCCGCGCTCCCGCTAGCGCTCCCGGTTGCTCCCGTTCCTCCACTTTCACTCACGCCAGCGGTGGCCCCTTCCTCGCCGTCCCCAAGGTAGTTGCCGAGGAGGCAGAAACCGATGGCCGCCCCGCCGAGCACGTCATAGAGGGGGATGCTGAAGCCGCCCTCCTCCTCCGCGATGCTCCGCGTGTCGGGGGCCATGCAGATGGCCTGCTGCTGGTCGCGCACGCGGGGAATGGCGTCCTCATAGTTGCCGTAGGCGAACAGGAGGGGGCCGGCGAAGCAGGCGGCGATCTGGGAGAGGCCGGCAACCTCCGTGCAGGACGTCTTGCCGAGCAGCGCGCCAGTGATGAGGGGCGGCTCGCAGCCGATGGCAGAGAAGATGCCGGTGTTGCAGAGGACGCAGCGGGCGGCGTCAATGCCGATGAAGACGAACAGCAGGGCCAGGATGGTCTGGATGATGCCCTTGTTGCGCTCGTAGGTGTCCAGCTTGCTCTCCAGGCGGTCGCGCCGCTCCTGGCAGGAGGCTATCCGCTTGTCGTCCTTCTCGATGGTGAAGGGCACCAGGGTGGAGAACTGCCGGATGACCCGGTGGCCCGCGTCGTCGTAGGAGAAGGTGAGGAAGAAGGTTGCGTTCCGCTGCTCCTCCCCCGGGGGGATGCACGAGAAGCGGTTCCCGCAGCTGCCGGGGTCATCGAGATTGTCCACCGCGACCCGGCAGTCCATGACCGAGTCATTGTCCCCGAAGAAGGGGGTGCAGGATCCCTGCTCTGGCTTCTCTCCCGGGAACTGGTACGTGGCCGAGACGAAGTCCAGGGTCGACGGGGCATTCGTCACCTCCAGGCGGGCCAGGAGGGTGTCGGTGAAGCGGCAGCCGCCCCGCGCATGGGGGGGGAGGATCATGCAGGTCAGGGGGGAGGGGGACACGAAGGTCGAGGACAGGTTCAGGGAGGTGTTGAGGATGCAGCTGCTCTGGGGATTGACTCCCCCGGGGACGCAGAGGTTGCCGGCGGAGCAGGGGCAGTCGATGCAGCAGTTCTGGGAGTCCTCCCCGAGGGCGGATTCGCAGGCCCCGTTCCCGCAGGTGGACACCTGGGTAAGGGTGATGTCCCCCAGCTGGGCGTCCAGCCGGGTGCTGAAGCGCTGGGAGCCGTTGTTGTACTGGAACGCGAGCGTGAGCAGGTTGCCGGTCATGGTGAAGGTGGTGGAGGGGTTGGTGATGCCGGCGGGGAGGGTGACCACGCAGTCCAGGGGGAGGTCCGCCCCCTGCTGCGACCCAGGAACGCAGGAGGCCACGCAGCCCGCGATCGCCCCGCCCCAGAGGGAGCAGCTGTCCACCCGGTTGAGCAGGCCGTAGGGGGGAGGGTTGGGCGGGGCGTTCAGCAGCCTGGCAGAGACGTTGATGGTGTGGACCTTGTTCTGGTCCACGAAGACCCGGGAGGAGGTGCCCTCCACGACCAGCTGCATGCCGTCAGGCGCGCAGACGTCCCCTGAGGAGGGGCCCGGAGGGGCCGCGGTGTTGCAGTAGCCCGAAGGGCAAGCGCAGTCATAGCAGCAGTTGAGGAAATCCTCCCCGGGATCACAGACGCCATTCCCGCAGAACTGGGGGCCGAACCGGATGGTGGGGAAGCTGCCCTCCAGGGTGGCGGACCGCTGGGCCGGGCCGTCCTGGTAGGAGATCGGGAAGGTGAGGTTGTGCTCCACCGTGTAGCTGTTCGCCGCGGAGTAACCAGGAATCGAGAATTCCAGCGTGCAGGCGTTGCTCGCGCCCGCGGGCGGGCTGCAGGAGACCGAGCAGGGCGCGGTGCAGTTCACGGTCGCGGAGGAGCACGCAGCCTGGCATGCGGGGGGGAGGAGGGCCAGGCTCGCGGGGGCGTTGCTAATCACCGCGCTGAAGGGGAC
>JACQOD010000014.1 GCA_016202725.1 Candidatus Aenigmatarchaeota archaeon
GGTCCCAGGAATGCTGACCATTCCTGGGTTAGTCGGCGTCAAACGCCCGCCGCTTTAGCGGCGGGTAGTTTACCTCATTGAGCATCTCAGGCTCTCTTGCTTCTGATTTCATTTTTCCCTCCTTTTGAAAACCGATAGCATGCGTTTGACAGCTAAACACGTACACCAATTTAAATCTTGTTTCCCAGCGGGGGTATGGACCTGTGGGTGATAACCTGCGCCCGTGGCCGGGAGCGGGCACGGTTTGAAGTGGGATTCAGGTCGTTGGGGCCGGGGATTGATGGTGTATGGAATCCCCGCACCCGTCAGGTGGAAGAAATCTACGCGGTCGAGGTAGGATCGCGGGAAGGAACAGACTATGTCCGCGTGGAGACGCGCCCCGGCGAATGGTATGACCTTGACGGGCACACCATCCTCGCCCGTCGGCTGCGCTGATCAGTTGTTCTCCGGGAGTTCTACCCCCAGGACCTTGCTCTCCCCGTCGGCCATGGTCACGCCGTAGATCTGGTCGGCCTCCTTCACCACGCTGTCGTTGTGGGAGATGATGATGTACTGGGCGTTCTTGGACTGCTTCTTGAGGAGGAGGCCCACCTTCTCGCTGTTCCTGCGGTCCAGGGTGGCATCGGCCTCGTCCAGGATGTAGAACGGGGCGGGCTTGTGCTTCTGCAGCGCGAACATGAAGGCGAAGGCGGTGAGGGTCTTCTCCCCGCCGGACATATTATCCATGCTCAGGAGCCTCTTCCCCGGCGGCGAGGCCCTGATGATGAGCCCGGTCTCGACGTTGGCCGGGTTCTCCAGCAGCAGCTCAGCCTCACCCCCGGTCACGTCGGTGTAGACCTCCCTGAAGTGCCGGGCCACGGCATGCATGGTCTTGTTGAAGGTCTCCAGCCTGCGGCCTTCGATGGCCTGGATGGACTGCAGGATGGCCCCCCGCTCGGCGACGATTTGGTCGACCTTCTCCTTGAACTCCTCGAACTCGCCCATGAGGGCGTCGAACTCCTGGAGAGATTTCATGTTTACGGGGCCCAGTTGCTGGAGCCGGTCCCCTGCCTCAACCTCGCGCTGCTTGAGGGCGGAAATGGACAGGTCGTAGGGCGGCTTCCCCTCGGGGGGGGCCTGCATCTTGAGGTTATCGAAGCGCGCTTCGAGCTTGGCCTTCTGGATGTGCAGCTTGCCCAACTCCTGCTGGAGGACCAGGCGCCGCTCATACCCGTCCCTCCTCCGGGAGCGGAGTTCCTCCAGCCGCCGGTCGATCCCCACCCGCTCCTTTTCCGCGTCGAAGGTCCTGGTGCCCTTCTCCTTGTCGGCCAGGCCGGCGAGCTCCTTGCTGAGCACCTGGATTTCCCGTTCCAGGGCCTCGCGCTCGGCGAAGAGCTGCTGCTTCTCCTTGAGGGAATCTTTCATCTCCGCCCCCGCCGAGGGGGCCTTGTAGTAGCCCCCCATCACCGCGCCCGAGGCTTCCACGAGGTCGCCGTCCAGGGACACCATGCGCACCCGCTGGGTGCGGATGATCTCCTTGGCGGTCTCGATCGTATCCACGGCAGCAGTCCGTCCGAAGACGAACTCCATGGCCGGGGCATACTGCTGGTCGAAATGAACCAGCTGGGACAGCCAGCCCAGGCTCCGGGGGGGGAGGGGACCCTTCCTTCCTGGATCTATTTTGGTGAGCGGCAGGAACCTGGCTCTTCCCAGCCGCTGCTGCTTGAGGAAATTCACGCACCGCACCGCGGTCTCCATCGTGTCGACCACGATGTCCCGCAAATGCCCGCCAGCGCCGACCTCCACCGCGACCCGGTACTTCTGGGGCACCACGACCAGGTCCGCGAGGACTCCCTTGACGCCCGGGATCTGCAGGACCCCTCGCAGGGAGGGGTTGATCCTGTTCTCGATCCTGCTCACGCGCTCGATCATGCCCTCCATCCGTTCCAGCTCCCTGTCCAGGCCCGCAAGGCGCATCTTGCGCGCCTCGACCCCTGCCTGGAGGGAGGAGATCTTCTTGGAAATCGTCAGCTGGCCCGAAGCTTCCACGACGGCCTTCGTTAAGCTGGTCAGGGACTGCTCCGCGGCCTCCAATTCCTTGTCCAGCCGGGCGACCTCCGCCTCGCTGGCCTTGAACTCTGCCTCCTTGGCCGCGGCCTCCTGGGCAGCCTTGTCCAGGCCGTCCTTCGCGAGGGTGTAATCCTTGATCAGCAGGGACTCTCGCACCTTCTCCAGTTCCTGGGTCAGCCGCTGGTGCTCCAGCGCCGCGTCCCGCTCGGCCCGGAGTTTCTCCATGACGCTGCTCTTCTCCGCCAGCAGGATCTCGGCCTCGCGGACCTTTCCTTCGACGGTCTCGAGCTCCTTGCTGGCCTTCTCCCGCTTCTCGTCGTAGTCCTTGATGCCGGCGATCTCGTCCAGGATCCGCCGTCGCTGGACCGCATCCATGTCCACCAGCTGGTTGACGTCCCCCTGGCGGATCATATTATACCCATCCGGGTGGATGCCCGCCTGGGAGAGGAGGTCAACGACCTGCTGGCGCGTGACCACCCGGCCGTTCAGGCGGTAGGTGGAGACGCCATTCCGGTTGATCCGCCTGCCGATGGAGATCTCCTTCTCCTGGAGGGGGATGGCCCCGCCGCTGTTGTCAAAATACAGCACCACCTGGGCGTACTCCGCCCCTTCCTTGCTCTTCGAGCCGTGGAAAATCAACTCTTCAGCCTTCTTGGCCCGGAGGGCCCGGCTGGAGGACTTCCCGAGCACGAAGGCGATGGCATCCCCAATGTTGCTCTTGCCCGACCCGTTCGGCCCGGTGATGGCCGAGAAGCCCGGCGAGATCGGGATGGAGGTCTTGCGCTTGAAGGACTTGAATCCCTGCAGAACGAGCCGTTCGAGCCGCGCCATATCTAGAATACTATCGGGGCGCGCGTATTTATTTGCGGCTGCGGGCGGTGGGGTCTGCAGGTTCATCCCCCGGGAATGCCGGAGGGGATCCGAACGTGCGGGCCCCAAAGCGGTCGATCATCTGCCCCCATTCCCAGCGATATAAGGGCGCGGCCCCAAAGAGGGGGGTATGATTGAGTCCTTCGTGGACCTCCAGGAACTCGAGGACAAGCCCTGGCTCGCCTTCCTCTGGGCCTTCCTCCTCTGCTCGGTCGCCATCGTCATCACCTCCCAGCTCCAGGCCGTCCAGGCCAGCTTCGGCTTCTTCGCCGTGGTCTTCACCATCATCCCCTCGGTCCTGTTCCTGACCCTGCTCATCACCCGCGAGGAGGAAAAGGACGAGGAAGGAGCGGGGTTCTGGGCCACCCACGGCCAGGATGTGGTCCTGCTGCTCTGCTACTTCTTCGGCCTCACCCTGGCATTCGCGGCCTGGACCTCCTTCCTTCCTCCGGAAGCATTCGGCCCCCAGGTCGACACCATCAACCAGATCCGGGGGACCGGAGCCTTCACTCAGTTGGAGGGCTTCCAGACCATTCTCCTGAACAACCTCCAGGTCATGGTCGTGGCCTTCGTCCTCTCCCTCGTCTTCGGTGCCGGGGCCATCTTCATCATCGTCTGGAACGCCTCGGTCCTGGGGGTCTACATCGGGCAGATCTCCCGGTCCCTCTACCAGATCCCTCTGGTGTCCCTGAGCGTCCTCCCCCACGGCATCCCCGAGATCGGGGGGTATGTCCTGGCAGGCCTGGCCGGCGGGATCCTCTCGGCAGCCATCATGCGGAAGCAGCATGCCCGCCTCCCGGCCGTCTTCCAGGACAGCCTCAAGCTCCTGGCTCTCGGGGTGGCCCTGATTGCCCTGGGGGCGGCGGTCGAGGTCGCCCTCTAGGATTTCCCCTGCGGGCCGTGCAGCACCATTGGCGACCGCGGTCCATCCTTGGATGGGGCGGCAATGGGGTCCTGCGGGCTGTCTCCCGGCCATGGCAGGCCGGCATGCGCCGTCGCACTGCGCCGCACGGCCCCGCCTGCGGGCCCGGGTCCGGCCGGCCTGCAGGCGGCCAGGCGGCGGGGCGCCCTGGTCCTGCCCGGTCCAGGGGGAGGGCACCCACCCCAGCCGGTTCCTCCTCCCCCTCCCCCGGGGAACCGGCAGCAAGCTCCCTGCTTTATAAAGGCCGCCCCCGGAAACCTTTATAAGGGACCTCGCCGAAGTGGTACATATTCAGTCCCTCACCCTGCGGCCTGACGAAAGGGACCGAATATACATAAGGTGGTAGCATGGCACTGTTCGGAGGAGCATGGGACGCAGTCGTCGTCATCTTCCTCGTACTCGTCTTTGCCGAGTACATGAAGGTGCGCGCGAAGGCCAGCAAGCAATTCAACTGGATTGCAGCGAGTGGCTTGCTCGTCCTCCTCGTCGCTGCCTCGCCCTGGTTGGGCGGGGTCGTTCCGACTGCCCAGAGTGGAGCTGAGATGCTGTTCGGCATCATTGCCTGGATCTTGCTCCTGATTGGGACCCTCTGGGGTGCGGTTGAGCTCCTGAAGTCCAAGTAGGTGGACTGGAGCTCCCGTACCATTCGGTCTCGAACCCTATTTCTCTTTTTTCTCCCCCCAGCGGCAGCGCGGCCGCTGCCGGACATAACAGTGTTATACTTCCCCGGCCATCCGCGGCCCCTGTCACTCCCTGGCGCCGACCGATCCCCGGCCGAGGAGCCGCAGGCCCGCGCGATCCCCTCCGCCTGCCGCCGGCCGCGATGGACTTCACCAACGCACCACTTTAAAAGCATGCAGCACGCATTCCTCCCGGCTGCAGCCGGAGGATGCATTGCCGCCCTGCGCATATTCCCCAGAGCCAATGCCCTGCCGGCAGGAGCACTGGGCGCTCAACCCAACCAACTACCCAAAGGCGCTATTCCCGGCAGGGACCGGGGGATGAGCGCTCACCAACGCACCACTTTAAAAACCCCCACCCCCCAGTATAGGAGGAAGAGCCATGGCCGGGGACAAGGTCTGGGACGTGATCGTGGTCGGCGGCGGGCCTGCCGGCTCGATCGCCGCCATGTACCTCAAGCGGGCAGGCAGGGACGTCCTCCTCATTGACAAGGCCGCCTTCCCCCGGGACAAGGTCTGCGGCGACGCCCAAGGCAGGAAGCTGGCCACGGTCATGAAAGACCTGGGGATTTACGAGCACTACCGCAAGCTTCCCGGCCGCCCCATCTACGGGCTGCGCCTCTCCGCGCCCAACGGGGTCCAGATCGACATGGACCTGGTTGACCGGCAGCACGGCACGCCAGGATATATTGTCCGCCGGAAGGACCTGGATCACTTCCTCTTCTCCTCGGCCAAGGCCATGCAGGTCCCTACGAGGGAGAAGGTCCAGGTGGAGGACATTGCCTTCGAGGGAGGCAGGGTGACTGCCCTCCACTGCAAGGACCTGGCCTCCGGCAAGCCCCTGCAGCTCCAGGCCAAGCTCTTCATCGCCGCCGATGGGGCCGACTCCCTCTTCGCCAAGAAGCTGGGCCAGAAGAACCCGCCCGACCATTTCATCGTCGCCCTCCGGGCCTACTACAAGGACGTGGAGGGCATGGGGGATTTGATCGAGATCCACCTCCTCAAGGGCATCGTTCCCGGGTACTTCTGGATCTTCCCCCTCCCCGACAAGGAGGCCAACGTCGGCCTGGGCATGGTGGTCAAGCAGAAGACCGAGCGCGGCGTGGATCTCGTCGCCGAGCTGAAGAAGGCCGTCGCCGAGAACCCCCTCTTCAAGGAGCGTTTTGCCAAGGCCCAGCTGGACGGGGGGATCAAGGCCTGGAACCTGCCCGTCGCCTCCTATCGGAGAGTCATCCACGGCGAGAACTTCCTCCTGGTCGGGGACGCCGCCAGCCTGATCGACCCCCTCTCCGGCGAAGGTGTAGGGACAGCATCCATCTCGGCCAAGCTTGCCGCGCAGGTGGCTGTTCAGGCTCTGGACAGCGGCCAGGTGAACAAGCCTTTCCTCGGTCAGTATGAAAAAGCCCTCTGGGACGAGATCGGTCGCGAGATCAAGGTCGACTACCGCATCCAGAAGCTCGGCAACCGCTTCCCCTTCCTGCTCGACAAGCTCATGTCCAAGGCAGCCAAGGACCCGGCCTTCCGCAAGAAGTTTGAATCGCTCCTCCCCTACACGGAGGGCAAGGGCAAGATCGGGACCTGGCGCTTCGTCGCCAGCCTCTTCTTCTGACGCGAAATCGCTCAATACGCACCGTGTTCGTCACTTCGAGAACACGCGAGCCAGTTGCCGCGTCTTCACGACCTTGACCGCAGACTGCCCATCGAAGTCGCGGTCATCGCTCCAGATGACGGCAGGGGGAGAGGTCAGGGCCGCGGCGATGAAGACCGCGTCGTTCGGGTCGATGCCCCGCATGATGCTGCCGGCGGTTTCGAGGTGCTCCCTGATGCCTTCTGTCGGGACCAGCGCAACATACTCCAGCAGCTTGGCGAGCATCTGCTCATAGGCGGCTGCGTCCATCCCCGACGTCCGGAGGATGAGCTCCCGGTGCTTCCTGATATCCTCCGGCGAGATCTCCGGGTAGCAGAACGGGAGGCCGGAAGCGACGATGATCCGCCGGGTCGCGCCGTCCCTGATAAGGGCCGACATGAGGACATTCGTGTCCGGGACGACGGTCATGCCAGTCCCAGCCGCTTCGCCACCTGCCGGTCGATCTGCCGGCTCACCTGGAGCGCGCCCTCTGCGGTGAGTGTGCTGCCTCCGCTGAGGCTGTCCAGCAGCTCAAGATCTTCCACTTTCTTCTCGATGGACATCCTCGCTACCTCGCTCCAGCGTATCTCCACGTGCTTTCGCATCCGCTTGCGGAGGCCTCCGGGACAGCCAGGGTCATATTGCTTGCCATGATGAGATATGTGATTTCACATACTTGTAAAGGGGTTGAAATCTAAAAAGAGTACGATGTTCTCGACGGAGGATGAGCTGCAGGTCCGCCGCTGACGGGCCTGTAGGCGCATGGGTTGGAAACACCTTGCTACCGCCCTCGCGCACTGGGGATCCGGGGTTGTGCAGCACATTGAACCGCAGGCTATCGGTTTTTTCCCGCTATTCACGCCCCTTCCCTGTGCAATGGGTTCGATGCATGGCGTTTCTTCATGTCGACAGGCGGGGACCGTTCTGACACACGGCAGGGATCCGGGGGACCCTGAAGTGAATGGGAGCATGCCCTTCCGCGAGGCGGATGGCGTTTCTCCTCGCCTGAGCGTATATATACTCCCCGTCCAAAGGCTGTATGGGACCAGGCCGGGCTGCTAGCGGTAGCCTGTAACCGCAAATCCGCTTTATGGCGGGGCCGCAAGCCCCTGGGCGGCAGCTGCCTGCCAGGCGAGCCCTCCCATCCGACGGCGATGCCCTGTCCCGCAGGGTGGCGGCCGGCGTGAACCAGGTCAGGGACGGAATGCATGCCCCCTTGCAGGGGACGTGCCCGAAAGTCAGCAGCCTTAAGCGACGGTCACCGTGCTTGCGGGGGCGCAGGGCGGAGAAGGATGGAAGGACCACTGGCCTGGCGGGGAACTGTCAACCAGGGGCGGTCCCTTCTTCTGCCGGAACCGCCCTTCATGGTGGGGCGATCCGCTGGCAGGCCTTTTGGAGGGGTATATGGTCAGCTCATTGCACACCACAGGCGCTCTTGCTTCCGACGTCATTTCCACCTTTTGGAAACCGATAGCATGCATCTGGCAGCTACACATATGCAGAGGAGCTATCCCAGGCGTGCAAGCCTCTTGTTAACGGCATCCGCATTGAATCGCTCGGGGTCGAAGCCCTCGCCCAACCATTCGACGGTCTCCTGGTACTCCGGATGTTTCTTGTTCTTCCGTATGTCGAGCATCTCGTCATACCCACCCAGGCCGCCGCAATCCTCCGGCGGGCAGGCCATGCTGCCGCCAACGCACCGCGGCACCTTCTGCCCCCCGCTCTCGCTCACGGCCTCCAGGACCACCGTATGCTCCCACCCGTCCCCAAAATCATACAGGTAGGAGAACTGCTGCCCCTTCCTCTTCAGCACGTCAGAAAGCCGCACCCTTCTCGGGTCCTTGCCCGGCCCCCCTTCATCTGGGTCGGGGATCTGCAGCGCCATCCCCTGCACGGAGAACTCGTAGAGATGGCTGTCCTCCCAGCCCATGACGACCTGGATGATCTTATGAAGCGCATGGAACGTTATGGAGTCACCGACGACAAACCTCCTCCATATCGCCGGCCGGGAGCCGTCCAGTTCAATCCTGAAGTGCATGACGTTCGGCATATCAACCACGATGCTTCACACCCTTTTCCCCAAAGCAGAGTACGGTATGGTGATGTCCGCATATCTCCCCCCGCACGCAAGGCACATCAACTCGACAGATTCCGTCCCATCCTTCTCCCGCACGACATCGCCTTTGGCGAGTTCTCCATTACATTTTGGACATGGAATCATTGCAGCGCACCATCACGATCGTTTCATCGGACTTGTCGGATGTCCGGGGGATTTTTCACGGTCACCAGTCCTCCTCCCGGTCTTGTATATGTGTACGAAGGCCCGACATATAAACGCCTGTCGGGAGGCATCCGCCCGCAGGCCACCGGCCCCGGGGGCAACCTGCAGAAGCCGAATACTTGGATTGAGGAATGCAACCAATTTTACCGCTCCAACATCCGGGCAGACCCGGAACACGCAGAAGCCGAATGCTTTGAGTGGGGAATGCAGCTATCTCGCCCAGACGTCAGACCGGGAGTAGCTCAGCTTGTACCGTTCGAAGATGTCGGCGACCTGGTCGCGGCAGGCGGCAGGCACCAGGATGGCTCCCCTGCCCACCTTCACGCCCTTCGCCTTCTGGAGCAGGCCGGGGTGGAATGTTCCCTTCAGCCGGTAGCCGTAGAGCTTGTTCAGCAGCGCGCCTTTCGCCGCTCCCGGATGCTCCCAGGAGAAGAGGGTGTACGCCTTCAGCCCGGGAGGTTCCGCTGCATACCGCTGGTACAGGACGATCCCGCTGGAGGATATGCTCTGGGCAAGATCGGGCCATTCCTCCAGTTTCCCCACCCTGATGCTGAGGTCGTTGTCAACCCCCATCACCTTGAACTCGAGGCCCATGCTGGTCGCAGAGAAGCGCTCCGCCTCCCGGTAGAGCTTTGCCCGCAGCGCCTGCTGGGGCGTTTTCGGCATGTCCACGTCAAAGAACAGGTCGACATCCGAATCTGCTGTAGCCACCCCCTGGGCCACGCTCCCAAACAGCAGGAGCGACCTCAGCCGCTTCAACTCAGCCGCGGAGAGGCTGCAGAGCAGGTGCGCAGCTGCCTGAAGGGCGTACCTCAGCAGGTCTACCATACTGCCTCCCCCACGGCGCGTTCAACCGCCTTCTTCAACTCCATGAACGCCTCTATCTTTTCCCGCAGCACGGCGTCGCTGCGGAGAGGGGCTCCGTAGATGATGTCGTTCCGGTCCCGCTCGACCTCCCGCGCCAGGGCAAGGATGGCATCGGCCCCTCGGATCGCCTGCAGCTGCTTCGTCAGCGCGCCCGCCAGGCGCAGGCGGAGCCGCTTCTCCTCGGCCGCCAGCCATTCGTGCTTCACCGCGTCCCCCGGCTTGATGGCTCCGGACTTGTGCAGCCACAACTCAATAAGATGCTGCATCCCCAGGGAGAGCGCAGCCATCAGCAGCCGCTGGCGGGCGAGCAGGCCGCGGGGGTCCCTGAGTGCTTCCTCCAGCGACCTCCTCACCTCGGCCAGCGCCA
>JACQOD010000056.1 GCA_016202725.1 Candidatus Aenigmatarchaeota archaeon
ACCTGGGAGAGCAAGGGGCTGGATGTCTACGAGGAGATGGGAAAGCTGCTATAGGCTAAACACGTACTGGCTTTTTAAGGCCCCGCGTAACATTCAATATGCACGAGGGCACGCTTGCGGCATTGGGCCTGTCCCGGAACGAAGCGAAAATCTTCCGCCTCCTGCTGGAGGGCGGGCCCCTGAGCGCTGGCGCCGTCGCGAAGGCCGCGGGCATCCATCGCGCGAACGCGTACGACGCCCTGCAGGGCCTCCAGCAGAAGGTCCTGGTCGCGCACGTGGAGAAGAACGGCACGACCCTGTTTGGCGTCACCGCTCCCAGCCACCTGGAAGCCCTGGTCCGCGGGAAGCAGGACGCCCTCCAGAAGGCCCTGGGGGAGGCCCGCACCCTGCACGTCCGCCAGGAGCACTCCTCCACGAGAGTCGAGGTCATGGAAGGGATGCCCGCCATCCGCGCCATGTTGCAGCGGCTTCTGGAGGGGGGCCAGCCCATCTTCACCTACGGCATTCCGAAAGAGATCCCGGACATCGTGGGAAAGGATTTCCTCCTCCGCTACCACCGCAAGCGCATCCGCAAGGGGATCCCCATGTTCCACATCTACAACGAGAATGCCGCGGAGCGCATCCGCTTCCTCAACAGCCTGCCCCGCACCGAGGCAAAATACCTGCCGGAGAAGTACAACACCCCGGCCACCACCCTGGTCTGCGGCGACCATCTCTACCTGGTGGATGTCTTCGCCCAGCCCATCCAGGTGATCCACATCCAGAACGCCGGCATGGCCCAGGCGTACGCGCGCTACTTCCAACTGCTGCGCAAGCTGGCGAAGTGAGGCTTCCGGGAATCCAAAGACAAAAGCGTACAGGTAGTCGCAACAGGCGTATGTGTGTAGGCACCCTCAATATGCCCGCTGCGTATCGATTTCCCCGGATGCGAGCCAAACCACGTCAACACGGTCATGTGGCCTAAGCATGCCGATTTTCAATGCAACTGATTCGCAGAGCGGAAAAATTGCCACACATGTAGGTCCGACTGCTAACGGTTAGACGAGCTAAGGCGTGACCGCAAAATAAACTGTCTATTTTCCCGAGCTGGTGGCGAAATCCCATTGCGGATAAGCGAATGCCTGCGGATGCGCAATGGCATCATCTCCTCGTCCGAGGTCTTGATGACGGTTCACGTTATTCTGTGGTTCACCCTAAACACGTACCAACAGGCTACCGTGCCGGTCATGCCGCTCTCCCTGGCACCGGCATGGCAGCCGCATCCCCCTGCGGGATGACAGGTCATGAAGCTCGAGTCGCGGCGCCCCAGGGGGACAGGGATTCACACCCGCCGGCCGCGCCTGCCGCCCTTCTTCCTGCAGCCGTCGTGGGGGATGGGCGTGACGTCCTCGATGGTGCCCACCCGCAAGCCAGCCCTGACAAGGGCGCGGATGGCGGGCTGCGCGCCCTGGCCGGGCATGCGCTTCTTGATGCCCCCCTGGGCCCTGATGCGGAGGTGGACCCCGGTGATGCCGCGCTCCATGGCCTCCTGGCCGGCCTTGCGGGCCGCGTTCATGGCGGGGAAGGCCATGCCCTTGTCCTTGGACCGGGTGGTGATCATCCCCCCGGAGTAGCGGGAGATGGTCTCTGCGCCGGAGAGGTCGGTGATGTGGATGATCGTGTTGTTGACGCTGGAGTAGATGTGGGCGATGCCCCACTTCTCCTTGCGGGCAGCCTCGCGGGGCATCAGGCATCCTCCCCTTCAGCGGGTTCCGCCGCCGCGGGCGCAGGGGCAGCAGGCTTCGCCGCGCCCGGCGCCGTGAACAGGCTCTGGATGGCGCCCTGGTCCGAGACGCTCACGAGATAGGAGGGGAAGGTGATCCTCCTCCCGTGGACCAGGACCTTGCCGTGCACGATGGCCTGGCGCGCCTGCAGCATGGTCTTGGCCATGCCCCCCTGGAAGACCACGGTCTGCAGCCTCCGGTTGAGCAACTGCTCCACGGTCAGGCCGAGGACGTGGTCGAGGGTGGAGCCCTCGGCGAGCATGCCCTGGCTGACCAGCTTCTGCAGGAGGACGGCTTCCTTCGCGGGGCTTTTCTCCGCAATGAGCTCGCGGGCGCGCTCCCGGTAGCGCCGGAGGGTGGTTTTGGCCTTCCAGAGCTCCCGCTTCCGGCGCAGGCCGTACTTCTTCACCAACTCGCGCTCGTCCGCGATCTGCTGGTCGTTGTAGGGAACCCGGGGCCGGGTGAACCGGCGCCGCAAGCGCCTCATGCCCCCTCCTTGGCCTTTGCAGGCGCCAGCTTCTTCTTCATGACCCCGACGGTCTTGCCCTTGCGGAAGCTTGAGCGGGTCCGCTGTCCGCGGACCGGGAGGCCCAGCCCATGGCGGACCCCCTTGTAGGTGCGCATGCGCTTCATGGTGTTGAGGTCGGTCTTCTGCGTCAGCTCCAGGGCGGATGCCGTGAGATGGGACGTCCCCCCGGTGGTGGGGTCGAGCCGGCGGTTGTACATCCAGGAGGGGATGCCGTGCTGCTCCGGATGCTGGATCACGTCGACGAGCATCTTGGTCTCCTCCTCGGAAAGATCAATGAGCTTCCTGCCGCCCACGCCAGCGATGGCAACGACGGCATGGGCGTACATGGGCCCCACGCCGCGGACGCGCTGGATGGCGCGCTCGACCGGCTTGCCGCCGTCCACGTTGGTCTCGACGAAGCGGATGATGCGCTCCCCCCGGTCGGGGGCCTTGGCGGGCGGGGCCTTTGCCGGCTTCTGCTCCTTCCCGTGCTTGGCCTCCTTGTCCCCGTGCTTGGCCTCCTTGTCCTTGGGCTGCGCTTCAGATGGCATACCTCCATTTTGTGGCCACGGAATTTATAAAGGAAAGCGGGTAAGAATAGCGGTGGAAAATCATGATCCCCCTCTATGGCATTGACGGGAAGCCGAAGGGCGAGGTCCAGCCGGGCACGGCCTTTGCGACGCCGGTCCGGCAGGACCTGATCCAGCGCGCGGTCCTCGCGGAGCGGGCCCGCCAGCGGCAGCCCTATGGGGTAGATCCCCTGGCGGGGAAGCGGACCTCCGCCCACTACCACGGTCTCCGCCACTACCGCAACACCATGATGAACCGCGAGATGGCGCGCATGCCCCGCATCCACGGGACCGGCGCGCTGCATTTCACGGCCCGGTTCGTTCCCCAGGCGACCAAGGGCCGCAAGGCCCATCCCCCCAAGGCGGAGAAGGACTGGACCCTCAAGATCAACAAGAAAGAGCGCCTGCTGGCCCTGCGGTCTGCGCTGGCGGCTACGGCGCAGGCCCGCCCTGCGGGGACCCTGGCGTTCCCGATCGTGGTGGAGGACCGTCTCCTGCAGATCAGCAAGACCAGGGAGCTGCTTGCCTTCCTCGCCGCCCTGGGCATCCCCCTCCTGCGGGAGCGGTCCGTCCGGGCGGGCAGGGGGAAGTCCAGGGGGCGCCGCTACCGCACGCCTAAGGGGCCCCTGCTCGTGGTGCACGCGAAGCCTGCGCACGCCCTCGGCGTGGAGACGGTCGCAGTCAAGGACCTGCAGGTCAGCCACCTCGCCCCCGGCGGCCAGCCCGGCAGGCGGTGCATCTTCACGGAAACCTCCTTCAAGCAGGCCGGGGAGCTCGGAGGGGAAGCATGACGGCGGACAAGCTCGCTGATGGGATGAAGGAAGGCCTCCCCGAAAAGAAGGGAAACCTGAAAAAAGGAACTCGTTCAGGGCTTCCGGAAAAACGGGCACAAGCCGCCAAGCCTCCAAAAGCAGCGAAGCCCGCGAAGGAAGCGAAGTCTGCTGGCCCTGCTCTTCCCCAAGAACAACCAAAGGACCTGCAGCCCAAGGAGAAGGGCAAGGACTACAATCCCTGGGTGATCCTGCGGTATCCCCACCTCGCGGAGAAATCCATGGGCCTGGTCGAGTCCCAGAATACCCTCACGTTCATCGTGGACCGCCGCGCCACGAAGCGAACAGTCGCGGAGGCGGTCGCCAAGGGCTTCAGCGTCGAGGTCCGCGCGGTCCGCATCACAACGACCCAGAAAGGGGTCAAGAAGGCCTACGTCCAGCTGGGGCCCAAGCATTCAGCAGCAGACATCGCCACGCGCCTCGGGATGATCTGATGGCGGGGCGTGTAGCCTGCTGCCTGACGATGTCTCCCGATGGGAACGGTCGCTGAAGACCCTGTGGCTCATGCCCGCCAAGACTCCAGCACCCTCCCGAAGCCTTAAATAGCCTGGACGCCCAAAAGGACACCTATGGGCAAGCGACTCATCCAGCAGCGGCGGGGAAAGGGCAGTTCCACCTACCGGGTGCCTGCGCGCCACTTCCAGCCGCGGCTCCAGTATGCCACCCAGCCGGGCGTGGTGGAGGACATCGTCAACAACCCGCGGATGGACGCGCCCCTCGCCCACGTCCGCTATCCCGACCGCTCGACCGGCTACATCGTCGCCGCGGAAGGCATGGCGGTGGGCTCCTCCCTGGAGGGGAAGGTCATGCCGCTCAAGGACATGAAGGCAGGCACCACGATCTTCGGGATCGAGACCGCGCCCTTCTCCGGTCCCAAGCTCTGCCGCTCCCCCGGCAGCGCCGCCCTCCTGATCGCCAAGACCGAGAAGAAGGCGACCATCCAGCTGCCCAGCAAGAAGATCATGACGGTCCATGCCGCCTGCAGGGCCACGGTCGGCTCCCCCGCGGGGGAGGGCAGGCACGAGAAGCCCTTCGTCAAGGCCGGGGTGAGATGGCATGCGATGCACGCGCGCGGCAAACTCTACCCCCGGACCTCGGGCAACAAGATGAACGCCGTGGACCACCCGTTCGGCGGGTCGGGCCACGGGCACGTGCGCTCCCCTGTCAGCAGGCACGCGCCCCCCGGCAGGAAGGTCGGGCACATCTCCCCCCGCCGCACCGGGAAGAAATAAAAACCAGACAGCCAACGTTCTTGCATGAAAGAAACCGGGAAGTACGCGCTCGATATGTGCGACTACTTCCATGAGGAGGAAAAAAGCCTCCCGCAGGGCGTTGTGGACATTCGGTTCCCCCGGGATCCTTCCAAACGGGGGATTGCCGCCGCGCACCACCTTGACCGCTTTTTCGGTGACCGGGACCTCGAATATCTCGCCCTTGCGCTGTACCAATGCGTTACTGCCCGGCCTGCGCTTGACGGCGCCCACCAGGAGCTGCGGGGACACCTGTATGAAATGGAGCGCGCCATGAAGGCGTACCTGAGGGAAGAGCGCGCCTGCGATCTCCTGCATGCGGTGGATCACGCGCGGCGCATCCTGCAGGGATGAGGATTCCAGGCGGCCACCGGCCGGGGACCGGTGGCCAGGGACGGAGCCCCCCCGCCCGGCGAATCTGCCTGGATGATCCCCGGCAGGGGACCGGAAGCTATGCTTCCGGGTTGGAGCGCAGCGACTGACCGGGGGATGAGCGCTC
>JACQOD010000015.1 GCA_016202725.1 Candidatus Aenigmatarchaeota archaeon
GCCATCGGCAGGGTGAAAAGCCAGACAGGAGGCGTTGCCCAGCAGGAATGAGGGCCCGTTGAAGGGACGCTACACGGTCAGGGGAGCCCATGCAGCATGAAAATGCCCGAACCAGCAAAGCCGGTGAGGGTAATGTATGACGATCCCGAACAGGGCCACGCATGCCCTCGGGAACAGGTGGCAGGCGTGTGGCCCAGGCCTGCCTTGTCTCTTGCAGCGTTTCCAGCTGTTGGCAGGACCACCACCCAACCTGCATCGCCGAGAAGCCTCCTAGCCAGCTCCACACGCGCAACACTCGCAACCTCCCTTCCCGGTTCCACCATACCCCGCGCAAAGGCATTTATGTGTACAGGCCATAGCTGGAGCTATATTGAGGGTATCTATGACGGAAACACCGCCGGCGCCATCGCCACCGACGCCATCCCGGGGGAGGAAGCTGCGGCTGCCTGCTTTTCGCAAGCCCGCGCTGCCCAAGTCGGGCAAGGCGTGGGCTGCCATCCTGCAGAAGCGCTGGTACGTCCTGGCGGTGCTCGCCATCATGGTGCTGGCCTTCTATGTGAGGGTCCAGCCCGCCAAGTGGGGCGAACTCCCCGGCCTGGACGAGTTCCTCTTCTACCGCTACAGCGAGTACGTCCTGCAGCACGACCTCCAGTTCCCCGAGGTGGACTACATGCGCCACCACCCGGACGGGATCCGGGTAGGGGAGAGTGAATATGTAGCCCCGATCTACATCCCGGTCTACCTGTATCTGTTCCTGCAGCTGATCGGCATCGGCATGCATTTCCTCACCTTCGTCCTCATCTACCCGCCCCTGATGGGGGCGTTCGCCGTGGGGGCCATGTTCCTCCTCGGGAGAGAGGCGTACGACCTCAAGGCGGGTCTGCTTGCAGGATTTTTCCTCGCCACGGAGCCGGCGGTCATCGCCCGCACGGTCGCCGGGGTGATCGAGAAGGAGGCGGCCATCGCCCCTTTTGTGGTGCTGGTGATGTTCTTCTTCATCCGCGCGTACAAGCGCAACAGCTGGGTGAGCGGCCTGCTCGGAGGGGTGTGCCTGGCCGTCATCGGCATGAGCTCGGGGATCACCCAGTTCTTCTACGTGATCTTCGCGATCTACGCCCTTGCGCTGCTCATCCTCAACCGGGGGACGGACCGGCTCGTGCGGTCCTACCTGCCCCTCCTGTTGGTGGGGCTCCTCCTCCCGCCGCTCTTCGTCCGGCACACCACCTCCATTCTCTCCACCGAACTGCCGACCGTCACGTTCACGCTGGCGATTACCGGCCTGGTCCTGATCCGCTTCCTCGTGGGCCGGTTCCGGCTCCTGAAACCGGAGCAACTGCGGTATTTTTCCCCGGCCCTGATCGGCGTGGCGATCCTCGCCTTCCTCCTCAGCACGCTCTTCGTGGACGCGTCCCTGAACCTGGTCACCAATGTGGTCAATATCCTCACCCTCCAGCAGCGCGATCCCACGGGCTTCACCGTGGCCGAGAACCAGCCGGGCAACTGGGGCGCCATCCTCGAAGCTTCGGGGGCCAGATATGCAGGAGGGACCCTGCCCCAGCTGGTCGGCCTCTGGTGGCTGGCCTCGGCCTGGGTCTACATGCTCCTCGCCGTCCTGGTCGGCCTGACTGCGGTCCTGGCCAGGTATCCGGCCTTCAGGCGAATGGAAACCAAGGTCCTCCTGTTCCTGGCCTGGCTGGTCTTTGCGTACATCACCGGGACCAACAATGAATATATAACGGCCACGCTGGTCATGAGCTTCGCCGTGCTGGGCGCCGTGCTGGTGGCCATCGCCACCCGGGGGCAGCCTGGCAAGGAGCTGCTGCTCTTCTACATCGTCTGGCTGGCTACTGCAGTCCTGTCGGTGTTCTTCCAGATCAGGCTGCTGTCCTTGTACGGCCCGATTGCCGCGCTCATGGCGGGCGTCGGCCTGTCCTACGTGATCACCCACCTCTTCCGCCAGAAGGATGGCGGCCGCCTGAAGGTCATCGTCCGCCACCTCCCCATCCCGCTGATCGCCTTCTTCGCCATCGTCATCTCCCTGAACGCCGCAAGCGCCTACTCCTACACCGCCAACCAGGGGCCCGCCATGTGCGTCATCAATCCTGATATCCTCATCAACCGGGAGAAATGCGTCGTCATCCAGGCCGACGGCAGCCTGCAATTCGCGGCGGGCCAGCCCTGGTATGACGCCTTCAAGTACATGTCCACGCAGACCGATCCTGAAGCGAATTTCCTCTCGTGGTGGGATTTCGGCTACTGGTTCCAGACCCGCGGGCTGCGCAACTCGGTCTCCGACGGGGGAGGGGGCTACCGGGACCAGATCGCGCGCTGGTTCACGGCGGATGCCAGCCAGTGGGGCGAGGTGGAAGAATTCCTGGTGAGGCGCGAGGTGGACTACGTCCTCATGGACTTCACCCTTCCCGGCAAGTACGGGGCCATCACGGCCATCGCCAGCGAAGGCCAGGCGATCAAGGGCATCCCCCAGTTCAGCCAGAGCCAGCAGTTCCAGCAAGGCGGGCAGACGATCATCGAGTTCGTCAGCGGGCCGTACGCCCTCTGGATCCCGTCAGACGGCAACCAGGTCACCGGCGTGCCCATGCTCCTGCAGGCTGCCGGATCGCAGTATGCCCAACTCGGCTTCATCAATGAGCTGTGCACTGCCGCGGACATCCTCCGGGTGGGGAATGAAACCCAGACCGTTGGCGGGTGCGTAGCCGTCACCCAGGCCGGGGTGTTCTACCTGCCGGACGACATCAAGAACACCGTCTTCTCCCGGCTCATGTTCATGGGGGGGGCCGGCCTCCCTGTCCAGAAGGTGTTTGACAACGCCCTGATCCAGATCTTCGAGGTGCGCTACAACACCACCGATGGCAGGGGAACGTGGTGGCAGCGGGCGGCGGTGTAGCGCTGTGATCTGTGCCATGGGCCGGGGGTTTCGCCGCAAACGTTCCACAGCCCGTTAAGGGCAGACCACAGACTACATTGAACCGTGCAGAAGATCTCGGACGAGGAGATGAGGTCATTGCGCATCCGGAGGCATTCGCTCCATCCTCAATGGAAGTGCGCCATCAGCCTCCGGGGAAACAGTTTATTCTGTGGCAACACCTAACTGTTCCGGGACACCATTTTCGCGCTCACCCCCGCTTTCTCGCGAGGCAGAAGACCGTCCCTCCGAAGGAGGGGAACAGCCTGAACAGGATCCCGTAGAGCCTCTTGGCCGCGAACCCCAGCAGGGGGGAGCGCTCCCGCAGATGGTCGAAGACGTAGGGGCGGTACTCCAGGCGCAGGACATCGAAGTCCGCGCCCAGGAGCTGCCGGAGGTCCTCCCTGGAGAACAGGTGGTGCAGCCAGCTCCCCTTGGCGACTCCCCGAGCCAGGAGCCGGTCCTGCAGGCGGCAGGGGTAGAAGCCGAAGAGGGGAAGCTGGGACACCTCGCCGAAATGGTGGTCCAGGAGCTGGCGCCGGTTGGGGACGACGATGCAGAGGTAGCCTCCAGGGGAGAGCACGCTGCCGACCGCCCGCAGGAAGGACGGATTGTCCCGGACATGGTCCAGCACCTCGATCAGGGTGACCAGGCGGAACGATCCCTGGCTAAAGGGGAGGGCGAAGCCGTCGCCCAGGACCAGGGATGATCCAGGCCGTACGACAGCCAGCTCCTGGGGGGAGGCGGCCAGGTAACCGAGCTTCCGGTCGAACCAGATCTTCGCCCCCCGGTTCAGCCCCACCACGTGCGCCGGGGTTTCCGCGGCCAGCAAGCCGACCAGCGCGCCGGTCCCGCAGCCGAGGTCAAGGATCCGGTCCCCCCTCGCGAGAGGGACGTCCTCCCGGATGGCCTTTGCGATGGCCACGTTGTGGGAGGATGCGTGGAAGCGGTCGGGAGCCTGCATACCAAGGGATGGAAGGACAGGAATATAAGGGTCTCTGGACCAGAGCAGGGGCTTGGGCAAACGGTTTTTAAGCCCTTCCCTGCAAGCTTATCCATGAAACTCTGCCTCGCCTCTTCCGCGGGAGGGCACCTGCGGGAGCTGCTCCAGCTCCGGCCGGCCTTCGCCAGCCGGGATCACTGCTACCTCACCTTCCGGAGGGAAGACAGCAGCGAGCTGCAGGGAAGGGTGTATTTCGTCATTGATCCCAAGCGCAACCCCCTGAAGCTTGCCTGGAACCTGCTCCAGAGCGTCCGCGTCCTGCTCAAGGAGCGGCCCCGCGTGGTGCTCACCACCGGGGCTGGAGTGGTCATCCCGTTCTGCATCCTGGCGAAGCTCCTGGGGGCGAAGCTCGTCTTCCTGGAGAGCTTCTGCCGCGTCCGGCGGCCCTCCCTCACTGGCAGGGTGCTCTACCCCTTCGCGGACCTCTTCCTCGTGCAGTGGCCCGAGCTCCTGCAGGCGTACGGAACGAAGGCCCGCTACTGGGGAGGCGTCCTATGATCTTCGTCACGGTGGGGACCGATACCCACGACTTCTCCCGCCTCCTGGAGGCAGCGGACGCCGCCGCCCGCGGGCGGGGGACGGTGATGCAGACCGGCCATTCGCGCTACCAGCCGCGCCACGCCCGGTCATTCCCCTTCGCGAGCAATGCGGAGATTGCCCTTCTCTACCGGAAGGCGAAGGTCATTGTCACCCATGCCGGGGCTGGCTCGATCATCGCCGCCCTCGCCGAGGGGAAGGTCCCGGTCGTGGTTCCCCGCAGGAAGGCCCTGGGGGAGCATGTGGACGACCACCAGCTGGACCTGGCGCGCTTCCTCGCGGCCAAGGGGAAGGTGGTCCTCGTGGAGGATGTGGCTGCCTTGGCAGGCGCCCTCAAGGCGCGCTCCCGCAGGCTCAGGAGGGATCCCCGCCTGGTGCGCGCATTGGACCGCTACCTGCGGCAGGTGGGTGCATGAACAGGGCGTCCCGCCGGGTGGCACGGCCGTGGCCGTCGGTGACCGTCATCGTGGCGACGTACAACAACCGGCAGGCCCTGCGCCCCGCCCTCCGGGGCATGCTCGCAGTCGACTATCCGGGAAGGAAGGACGTGATCGTCGTGAACGACGGCTCCACCGATGGCACGAAGGAGATGCTGGACCGGGAGTTCCAGGGCCTGCGGGGACTGACCGTCGTCCACCTGCCGCACGGCGGGGTCTGCAGGGCCCGCAATGCAGGCATCGGGCGGGCACGGGGGCAGATCATCGTCAACATGGACCATGACTGCGTTCCTGCAAAGGGTTGGCTGCGCGCGCTCGTGGACGGGTTCACGCCTGGCGTGGGGGTGGTCAGTTCGTACGGGTTCTATGGCGGAACGTCCACCGCCTTCCTGGCCTCCGTCCTGCGGGAAGTGGGGGGGTATGATGAGCGGTACGCCTACTACCGGGAAGATGCCGACCTCAGTTTTACGATCATGGAACGCGGGTGGGCGTTCAAGCTCGTGGACGCCCCCTATACGCACGACCACGCTCCGGTCCAGCCCCGCGGGGTGCGAAGCATCGTCCGGTACGCCTTCCAGCGCTGGCGGTACCACATGAACGATGTCCTCCTGTTCAAGCAGCATCCCTCCCTGGCCGGTCGGTTCCTGCATGTCAGGGGGGGCTTCCTCATCAGCCCGTTCGCCGATTTCCGCGTGGCCACCGGCCTCTGGAACAGCGGAAGCTTCGCCCTTTCATCCCCCCGGGGCATGGTGTTCCTGCCCAACCGCTCCCCCCTGCACGCAGGATTGATATTCCTCCTCGGGCTGCTCTATGTGGGAGGGGTGAAGGCCTACCGGCTGCGCGGCAGCCTGAAGCACCGGAAGCTGCTCCTATGAACGGCAAGACGATCCTGATCACGGGCGTGAACGGCTTCATCGGCCGGTGGGCGGCGGAGCGCCTGCAGCAGGGCAACCGGATCCTGGGGCTGAGCCGCGACGGTGCTGCCCCGGCAGGGGTGGTGGGGGTCCAGGGGGACATCACGGCCATGGACCGGCTCCGGGTCAAGGGGCCCGTGGACTACTGCATCCACCTCGCGGCGATATCTGATGTCCAGGCATGCGACCGCGACCCCCTGCAGGCCTTCCGCAGCAACGTGCAGGGAACCTCCAACGTCCTGCAGTGGTGCAGCGCCCAGGGGGTGCGCGGCCTGCTGCTCGCGTCCAGCGGCAAGGTCTATGGCAGCGGACCGGGGACCGTCCGCGAGGATGCCATCCCCCGGCCGTACAACATGTACGGCATCACCAAGGCCTATGCCGACTACCTTGCCCAGGGGTATGGGCGGCTGCACCGGCTGCCGGTCCTGAGCATGCGCCTCGTGAATGTCTATGGCCCGGGAGACCCGAACAGTTCGCGCATCATTCCCTCGACCATCCGCTCCCTTCGGGAAGGGGTGGCTCCCGTCCTCTATGGCGACGGCTCCACGGAACGGGCATTCCTCTACGTCACGGACGTCGTCTCCTTCATCGAGCGGGCCCTGTCCGCCCTTGAACAGGGGAACGGCGGCATCTACAACGTCTCCCCTCCCTCCCAATATTCCATCCGAACGATCGTGGAGACGATTGTCCGCCTCATGGCAAGCTCCCTCCAGCCCCGCTACCAGGAGGGGAAGGCGGTTCCCTCTGACTGCATCCTCCTGCAGGACAAGGCCCGCGCCCTGGGCTGGGAGCCGCAGGTCCCCCTCGAGGAGGGGTTGCGGCAGGTCATCGCGGCCTCGTAACTGTGCACCTCGGGACGAAGGTCACATTCGCCCAGCCGTCCACCTGGTTGCGGCAGGTCATCGCGGCCTCGTAACTGTGCACCCGGGCGCTAAGGGCGAACCACAGCATAACGTGAACCGTCTTCAAGACCTCGGACGAGGA
>JACQOD010000057.1 GCA_016202725.1 Candidatus Aenigmatarchaeota archaeon
CAAGAGAGCCTGCGGTGGTCAGTGAGCTAAACACATACCTCCTGCCCGCCTTCAATTGGAGATGAAGGCGATGATGAAGGAGTAGACCCCCTTGATCAGGATCAGCAGGCCGATCCAGAACACCCACCCGGGGGCGATGCCCCAGTAGAGGAGGAGCAGGAACAGCGCCCCCAGCAGGTCCAGGTACCCCATGAAGTCCATGAAGAACCCCGCCGCCAATGCGGTCCCGACGGAGTAGAGGCCCTTCAGGAAGAAGAGGATGGTGAACCAGAAGAGGAATTCGCTCCCCGGCAGCCCCAGGATGGTGCCCAGCAGCAAGGCCCCGCCGGCGATGATGTCCAGGATCCCGAAGAGGGCGATGATCATATCCCTAGTGGGGGTTTGAGGCTTAAAAAGCGCGTTCCTGCGGCCTTGTAAATGGTCCTCGCAGGCATCCGCCCCCTTGCGCCCTACTTCTTGGCGATCCGCCAGAACGCGTTGAAGTACGCCCGGAAGCTCTTCACCGCCTCTGCATCATGGATCAGGAGGCCGACGGGCGAGCGAGTCCAGAGCACGATGAATACCTTCTCCTGGTAGAAATAGATGGTCATGTTAGTGATCAGGTACTGGGGAAGGAACCGCAACTGCGAGCTGACCGCAGTCATGGGCTCGATATTCCCCCGCGTGTCGAAGTTGGCGATCATCCGCAGCCGAATACCCTTCTTCACCCGTCGCCTGTGGTGGCCGGCAAAAAAGTCCCGCAATCCGGGAACATCCCCGTAGCCTGCCCCGATGACGCAATACTCCTCCCCTTCTCCCAGTTCGTCGATGATGCTCCGGACGACGTTCGTCACGGCTTTGTACCCCTCGTAGACCATGGCCGAGGTCTTGCCCACCGAGGCCTCGCGCTGGAGTTCCAGCTGGGGAAGCATCTGCTGCACCAGCGCTGCCTTCTCCCGTAGCTGGCTTTGTCTGGCTTCAAGGTAGTCAAGAATCCTCCTAGGCTCCATGGCCGCGTAGTGCCTGACTTTGCCCTTTATGACGGACCCGGCAAGCCCCTTCTGCATGAGCTTGTCCAGGACCTTGTAGACCTTGGAGAGGGAGATGCCGGCCTCCTTCGCCAGCGGCCCGGTCTTGGTCTCCCCCAGCCGCAGCAAAGCGAAGTACACTTTCGTCTCCCCATCGGTCATGCCGATCTCCCTGAAGAGCCGCTCGTCCATGTGCAGACGTTCCCTTCAATCTTTATATTTTTACCCCCTTGGGGGACAGAAACATTCTTCTTACCGATGAGGTAACCACTGGTAAGTGGTCGATCCTATGCAGCGAAAAAAGCTCCTCGGGACGGCGGCGTGCTTGGGCATTGCCCTCCTCGCCGCGGGCCTCCTGCAGGCATCCCCTGCAGACAGGATTGCGGACCTTCCCACAACGGTCCGCTTTGGCAACCTGCCGGTCATCCATGACCTGCCGGTCTACATGGCCATCGAGAAAGGATATTTCCGCGAGGCCGGGATCGATGTGCAGCTTGTCAGCTTCCAGTCGCCCAATCAGATTGTCGATGCCCTGCTTCAGCACCAAGTCGACATAGGGGGGCCCAGCGTCGCCTTGGGGATTGCGGGCGTCGCTAATCAGAAGAACCCGGGGAAGCTGAAGATCTATGCCATTGCCGGCGGAAACCTTGAGCAGCCCAATGATGTTCTGTTGGTCCGTACCAACAGCACGATAACGTCCATCGGCGATCTCCGGGGGAAGCGACTCGGTATCCTTGGAGGCTCTATCCAATGGAGGACCATTGCGAGGCACATCCTTGAACAGAATGGTCTCCGCATGGAGGACGTCGCGATCATAGAGCTTGCCCCCGGCATCCAGGTCCAAGCCCTCGCTTCGGGTCAGATCGATGCCCTGCTCGCCCTTGAGCCGATTGCAACCGTCGCCAAGGAGCAGGGCGCTGCGACGGATCTTGTCCGCGAGCCCGCCGGCACGTTCATTTCCCTCCCCTTCTATGGCGGTGCGGGGGTCGTCAGTACGGAGTTCGCTTCGAAGCATCCAGAGACCACGGAGAACATCATCCGGATCCTTGAGCGGACAGTGGAAGAAATCGAGCAAGATCCGGAGGAGGCCGCGGCCTACCTCAGAGGGTATACCCCCCTGCCGGACGACGTTATTGCGAACGTCCCGGTCATCATCTTCAAGGTGTGCGAAGACATCACCCCGGAGGACGTGCGGTCCATCAACGCGTTCTATGACCTGTTCCTCCGGTACGGGGTGGTTGAAGAACCCATACGCTTCGGCGACCTCGCGTACTGTACGGGGTGAGCATGCGCGATGCTATCGCCGTGCGGGGCCTGCATAAGTCCTATGGGGAGATGGGGGTCCTGGGGCGGATTGACCTGAAGGTCGCACCGGGAGAGATCGTTGCGCTCTTCGGCCCGAACGGCTGCGGCAAGACCACGCTCATGGACATCCTTGCGGGCCTCGTGAAGCAGGAGAAGGGGAGCGTCGCGGTGGAAGGGCGCGATGCCTTCGCGTGCAGCTACCTCACGCAGAACTACCGCGATTCCCTGCTGCCGTGGCTCCGGGTGAGGGGCAACCTCGGCTTCCCCCTCAGGCTGCGGGGACACACGAAGGGGCAAGTCGCCGATGCGGTGCAGGCCATCGCGGACCTCTCCCCGGTGCGGCTGAACCTGGACGCCTACCCCTACCAACTCAGCGGCGGGCAGCAGCAAATCCTCGCCTTCCTGCGCGCCCTCATCACGAAGCCCAGCATCTTGCTCCTGGACGAACCCTTCTCCGCGCTTGACTACGAAAACACCCTGGCGATGCGGACGCTCCTGCAGCGGTATTGGCAGGAGCACCGGCCGGCCGTCCTGGCCATCACGCACGACATCGAGGAAGCGGTCCACGTGGCCAGCAGGATCCTCATCCTCTCGCGGAAGCCATCCCGCATCGTGCGAGTGGTGCGGAACCCTTCCCCCTATCCCCGCCCTCCCTCCTTCCTGGCCTCCGCGGGCTTCAAGAAAGCAAAAGACAACGCCCTTTCCGCCTTCCTCGCAGGGGTGTCCCTATGAAGGCGAACATCGCCTTCGGCGTCCTGGCCCTGCTCGTCGCGTGGGGGCTGGCCGCTTCCGCGGGGCTGGTGGACAGCTTCTTCCTTCCCGGCTCGCTGGAGACCTTTCAGGAACTGGGAGACCTCCTTGCCGGAGGGGAGATCGGGGATGATATCGCCCTCACCCTCGGGAGGATAGCCGCGGCTTTTTCCATCGCCGCGGCGATCGGCCTTCCTGCAGGCCTCGCGCTGGGCATGCAGCCCTCCCTCTTCGAGCGGCTGGAGTTCCTGGTCGATTTCTTCCGGTCGATCCCGGCGACTGCCTTGTTCCCCCTCTTCTTGCTGGTCTTCGGGATTTCCGACTCCTCCAAGATCGCGGTGGCGGCATTCTCCTCCGCGCTCATCATCCTCTTCAACACCGCGTACGGCGTGCGGCACGCGAAGAAAGCGCGCCTGCAGGCGGCCCGCCTCATGGGGGCCAACCGGAGGCAGCTCACGTCCATCATCTTCTGGGAGAGCCTCCCCCAGACCCTGGTGGGGATGCGGACTGCGGTCAGCCTCTCCATCATCGTGATCGTCGTGACGGAGATGTTCATCGGGACCTCCGCAGGCATCGGCCGCCTCATCGTCGATTTCCAGTACGTCTACAACGTCCCGGGCATGTACGCCGCCATCTTCCTGGCAGGAGTCATCGGCTACCTCGCGAACCTGGCCTTCGCCCTGCTGGAAAAGCGGGTGGTCCACTGGGCGGGGAGGTGAGAGCGCCCTCTGCTCGGGGGGGCAGTAGTTGCCTCAGTCTGCGGATACGCCAGGCCTTCTTCCCGGGGAGCTTCAGAACACTTCGATCCCCGGCTTGCCGGGCTCGGCCTTGCCGGCCCGGGGGCTCCTGCTCTGCAGGGCGGGGACGACCTCCACCGGGCAGCCGAACTCCTGCTCCAAGGCAGGCAAGGCGTCCCGCAGGGCCTGCTCCTCCTCCCCGGGAGCCAGGGCTAGGACCCTCTCCTTCAGGAGCCGCTCGGCCAGTTGGACTGCAGCCTTGCCCTCCTTGCGGATGGCCGGGTTGCGCATGAGTTCAGGCACGGTCGTGACCCCCCGGCTGATCTCCTGGTGGAGGACGAACTTCCACTCCGGGGCAAGGTACAGGGCGATCTTCCGCGGCTTTTTGCCGAGCAGGCGGACCACGTTCCGGATGTCCTCGATGGCGCGCTGGACGAAGGCTTCCTGCAGCTCCAGCTTGGGGTCCAGGTGTTCCTTGGCCGGAGAGGGCCACTTCCTCACCGAGAGGAAGCCCTTCCCGCCCCGCTGCTCCCAGAGCTCCTCGCAGAGGTGGGGGCAAAAGGGGGAGAGCAGGGTGAGTAGGGTGGTGATGCCTTCGTCCCAGACCTGCTGGTTGGGGGAGGCGTACTTCTGGAGCTCGCCTGCCAGGCCCATCAGCTCGGCCACGGCCGCGTTGAAGCGGAAGCCCTCCAGGGCCTCGGTGACCTTCTTGATGGTGCGGTGGACCTTGCCCTGCAGGAGGCTGTCCCTGCCTTCGCGGTTGCTCCTGCCTTTCGGCTGCTGCAGGCAGAGAGCCTGCACGCGCTTCAGGAAGCGGTAGCTGCCCTGCACGCCCTGGTCGCTCCACTCCAACTCCTTTTCAGGCGCGGCGAGGAACAGGAGGAAGAGCCGGGCCGTGTCGATGCCAAACCTGTCGGAGATCTCGTCCTGGGACACCACGTTCCCGACGGACTTGCTCATCTTGGCCCCGTCCTTGATCACCATCCCCTGGGTGAACAGCCCGGAGACCGGCTCCCCCACCTGGCTGAGCCCGAGGTCGCGCAGGGCCTTGGTGAAGAATCTGGCGTAGAGGAGATGCAGGATGGCGTGCTCGACCCCCCCGATGTACTTGTCCACCGGCAGCCAGCGGGCTGCTTCCTCCCCGAATGGCTTCTGGCCTTCGCGAGGGGAGCAGTAGCGGAAGAAGTACCAGGACGAATCCACGAAGGTGTCCATGGTATCGGTCTCCCTGCGGGCGCTCGCGCCGCAGCGGGGGCACTCCCTCCGGAGGAAGCGTTCGCTGTTTTCCAGGGGGTTCCCTTCCCCGGTGAACTTGGCCTCCTCCGGGAGAAGGACGGGGAGCTCCTGCTCAGGGACAGGCACGATGCCGCAGCTGCCGCAGTAGACCACGGGGATGGGCGTGCCCCAGTAGCGCTGCCTGCTGATCAGCCAGTCCCGGATGCGGTAGTGGGTTGTCCGCTTGCCCCAGCCCTGCCGCTCCGCCGTGGCGGCTATCGCCTCGCGGGCCTTCTGGCTAGGCATGCCCGAGAACTTTCCCGAGTCGACGAGGACCCCTTCTCCTGTGGCGGCCTTGCCCTGGGGCGCGCCTTCCACGCGGATGACGGGCTTGATCGGCAGCTTGGCCGCCTGCGCAAACTCGAAGTCGCGCTGGTCGTGGGCAGGCACGCCCATGACCACGCCGGTCCCGTACTCCATGAGGACGAAGTTCGCGATGTAGAGGGGAATGGGCTCCTTCGTGAGGGGGTGGAGGGCGTGCTTCCCGGTGAAGACGCCCTTCTTCTCCTTGCCTTCCCCGTACTTGTCCCGCTGGGCCGCGCGGATGAATGCGGTCACCTTGTCCTCCTGCGTCGTCCCTGCGGCAAGGGCGCTGGCCAGGGGATGGTCGGGAGAGAGGGCCAGGAACGAGACCCCGTACAGCGTGTCGGGACGGGTGGTGAAGACGGGAAGGGACTGCTTCCCCAGCGAGAAGAGCACCTCCAGGCCCTGGCTCTTGCCTATCCAGTTGCGCTGCATGGCCTTGACATGATCTGGCCAGTCCAGCTGCTCCAGCCCCGCGAGGAGCTCATCTGCATACTTCGTGATCCGGAAGAACCACTGCTCCAGCTCCTTCCACTCCACCGGGGACGTGCAGCGCCAGCACTTCCCCTCCACCACCTGCTCGTTCGCGAGCACGGTCTTGCAGGAGGGGCAGAAGTTGATCGGGGCCTTCTTGCGATACGCAAGCCCGCGCTTCAGGAACTGCAGGAAGATCCACTGGTTCCAGCGGTAATACTCTGGCGAGCAGGTCGCGAAGGAGCGGTCCCAGTCGTAGGACAGACCCAGTTCCTGCTGCTGCTTCCTGATCGCGGCGATCGCCTGGTCCGTGTAGGCCCGGGGGTGGACCTTGCTCTTGATCGCCGCATTCTCCGCGGGCAGGCCGAAGGCATCTTACCCCATCGGATACAGGACCGAGTAGCCCTGCATGCGCTTGAACCGGGCGAAGGCGTCCCCCATGGCATAGTTCCTCACATGCCCCATGTGCAGGCCAGCGGCAGAAGGGTAGGGGAACATCTCCAGGACGTAGTATTTCCGGCCCGCGGGCTTAGCGCGGAAGAGCCTGGCCTCAGCCCAGCGTTTTTGCCATTTCTGTTCCATGGCCCGGAATTCGGAAGGCATACGTATCTTGGGGCCGCCCCGTTTTTAAGGCTGCTCCTTTTATGGTTCCGTCCCCAATAGTGGGAATTTAAACGTAAGCGCCTCCAGGTTGCTATGGAGAAACAGGTCGGGATTGTCGTCCCCGATTATAGTGAGCATCTCGGCATTCCCGGGCCCTATTTTGGCGATGAAGTCTTCGCTTATCTGGAAGAGAGACATCCGAGAAAGTTTGAGCGCATTCCCATCACGATAAAAGGAGCGGCGGACAGTAGTGAGGAAGCCATGACGCAGGGCGACGTTCGTGAACGTCGCGTGTATGTCCTCCATCCTATCCATACAACCGCAGCACGTCACTTCATGATTGCTCTTGAAATGGCGGACGACCTCTACCGTTCTGATGCGGCGAGCGTGGTCCTCTTTGAACTCTATAATCGTTATTTCAGCTACGACAAGCGTAAAAGAAAGCAGTCCCTTAACGCCCGGGTCGTTGCTGACGGTTACCTGAACGCCGGTTATCGTCGCGTGTTTACCTTCGAACCCCATTCGGAGAGCCTTGGTCTTGCCTTCGATAAACGGTGTTCGCTTGAGGCGGTGCCCACTGATGTGCTGCTTGCTGCCCACTACCGCGAGCGATATCCTCTTCTGAATACCACCGTAGCAGCTCCCGATGTGGGGGGATATGCTCGAGCCGAAGCTATGGCCGATCATCTTGGTCTTCCATTAATCGGCATGCGAAAGCATCGGTCAATGGACAAATCCGACCAAACGAAGGCTAGTGACATCATCGGCGATGCGCGTGATGTTGAAGGAAAGATCATTCTTTTGCGGGATGACGTTATCCGTACAGCAGGATCGTTGGAATCCGCTGCGCAGATGTTGAGAGATAGAGGTGCAAAAGAAATTCGGGCCGTTGTCACGCATATCGACCTTGTTGGAAAAGCGAGAGAACGCATCCTCAATAACATTGATTTAGTGGTGGCCACGAATACGGTTCCCCAAGCACTCTCCCCTGAAGAGAAGAAGCGCTATGATATTGTTGATCTCACCGAAATGACGGGGGAAGTTATTTACCGCCGATCAGAAGGAATGCCGTTAAGTTCATTCTTCCCCAATAGACTAAACCATCGAAAATGAAGCGGAAACGCTCAGCGTATCTCGAAGCCTTCCAGGCTGGGGGAGCCCTCCTCCCACTCGACCATGATGTCCGAGACTGCCGCCCCGTTGGGGCTGTCCCTGCAGTAGTCCAGGATGGCCTCGATCTCGTCCTTCTCCCCCTCGAACAGGGCCTCGATCCCGCCCTCGGGGGTGTGCTTGGCCCAGCCGGCCACGCGGCGCATCACGGCCTGGCTGCGGATGCTGGACCGCAGGAAGGAGCCTCGCAGATTGCCGGAAATGATGACGTGGCACCGGGCTTCCATGCCCTCTCCTTGGAGGAAAGGTTTTAATCTCTTGCGGGCCCTGGTCGAGGGTGTGGGGAGAGGTTCTCGGCCTGTGTGTGTAGCTGGTCAAAGAACCTGGCTACGATGGATGGCGGTTTGGCTGAAAAAGGCTGGAAACATGAGGTCGCTATGCTGCAGCGTATAGGTCATTCTCGAGCCAACCTTGGCCTCGGCCGCCTAGGCTTATCTATCCTTCCCCCTAGTCCTGGTATGGATGCTATCCGGGAGGCGCTCGAGCGGTCGGGCTACGCCCAGTTGAATCCGGTCCAGGAGCTTGCGGTCCCCAAGCTGGGCCGCTCTTTGGTGGTGGCCGCGCCCACGGCCTCGGGCAAGACCCTCGTGGCGGAAATCGCCGCCCTGCAGGCCTTCGCCGAGCGGCGGAAAGTCGTCTACCTGGTGCCTCTCAGGGCCTTGGCCCAGGAGAAGTACGAGGAGTTCAAGCAGAAGTACGAGCCCCTCGGGGTCAAGGTTGCCCTGTCCACGGGGGACCTGGATGCCACTGACAGCTGGCTGGCCAATTATGATCTCATCATCGCCACCTCGGAGAAGATGGATTCCCTGCTCCGGCACGGTATCGCCTGGGCCAAGGACATCGGCCTGGTCGTGGCCGATGAGCTCCATCTCCTGCACGATCCTGGCCGGGGGCCGACCCTGGAGATCGTGCTGACCAGGCTCCGGGCCTTCCAGCCCCGCTTCCTTGGCCTGTCGGCCACGATTCCCAACTACCAGGAGCTGGCAGACTGGCTGGGCGCGGAAGCTGTCCAGTCCTCGTGGAGGCCCGTTCCCCTGTACAAGGGCGTGTGCTACGACCAGGAGGTCACCTTCCAGCCCCCCCGGGGGTTCAAGCTGCAGGGCAGCAAGGTCCTGGAGGAGCTCACCGACCTGCCCAAACAATCGCTGGTGTTCATCTCCTCCCGCAAGGGGACCGAGGCCGAAGCAGAGCGGCTCGCCGCCACCATCAAGAAGCGCCTCACCCCCGAGGAGGAAGGCAAGCTCGCCGAGCTGGGGGACCGGATCGTGCACGCCCTGGACAACGCCACGCCCCAGTGCCAGCGCCTCGCGGCCTGCGTGCGCGCCGGGACCGCCTTCCACCACGCGGGCCTGACGCATGCGCAGCGAAGCCTCGTGGAACATGCCTTCCGGGCAGGTACCATCAAGCTCCTTTGCGCGACCAGCACCTTGGCTGCGGGCTTGAATTTGCCTGCCTACCGCGTCATCATCCGCGACCTCAAGCGCTTCTCCTCCTTCCGGGGCATGGATTTCCTGCCGTCTCTGGAGATCGCCCAGATGATGGGCCGGGCCGGGAGGCCCAAGTACGACAAGGAAGGGGAGGCTATCCTGCTTCCCAAGAACCAGCGCGAAGCCGAGTATTCCTGGTCCCAGTACATCCAGGGGGAGACCGAGAAGATCTACTCCAAGCTCGGGGTCGAGCCGGTCCTGCGAACGCACGTCCTGGCCCTGATCGCAGGGGGCGTGACCACCACGCGGAAGGGCCTGCTGGAGTTCTTCTCCCGGACCTTCTACGCCCACCAGTACAAGGACCTCACCCAGATCACCCGCCATCTCGATGCTGTTCTCCGGCAGCTGGAGGGGTTCGGGTTCATCCGGACCGGCGAAGCCTTGCCAGCCCCCGCAGGGGGGGAGGTGTTCAAGCCCGCCTACTTCTGGGAGGAGGAAGACCCCCACCTCGAGGCCACCCTGCTCGGCAGGCGGATAGCTGAGTTGTACATCGATCCCCTGTCCGCGGACTTCCTGGTCCGCACCCTCCGCAAGCTGCGCGGCGGCTCGACCTTCACCTTCCTCCACCTGGCGGCCAACTGCCTGGAGATGCGTCCCGGCCTCTCCCTGCGGAAGCAGGATTTCGAGGTCGCAGACCAGGCGCTCGCCGAGAAGGAGGGGGAGCTGGCTGCCCCGGTCCCTAACGCCTGGGACCTGGAGTACGAGGACTTCCTGCGGAACCTGAAAATGGCCCTCTTCCTGGAGGCCTGGGCCGACGAGGCGGGCGAGGATGCCCTGTACGAGCAGCACGGGGTCACGCCCGGGGAGCTCAGGGCGCGCCTGGACATCGCGGACTGGCTCCTCTACAGCGCAGGGGAGCTGGCGGTCCTGCTGGGCCTGCAGCCCCTGCTGACCCACCTGCGCAAAGCCAGGCTGCGCCTCCGGTATGGAATCAGGGAGGAGCTCCTGCCCCTGGTCAGGCTCAAAGGCGTGGGGCGCGCCCGGGCGCGCAAGCTCTGGGCCTCCGGGCTGCGCTCGCTCGCGGACCTGCGCAAGGTCCCCCTCCAGTCCCTGGGAAGGATCGTGGGCGAGGGCACGGCCAGCTCCCTCAAGGAGCAGCTGGGGCAGCTCGGGGACCAGCCCACGGAAGAAACGCTGCTTCCGCGGAAGCTGGAGTAGGAAGAACCCGACTGCCAATAGCGCGGCAGGCTCGACTTACAAGCCCCCGCAGCAGGGGGAATGAAAATATCTTTTGGAGTGGGTGCTTTCGTTCCTGATCTGACGTAACATTTCAGGTTTTCTTCTCCTGTCTCAGGATTTTCTCGTTCAGATTTATTAAATCATTGTTCAGCTTATGATAAGTCCCGCCGATGGGAAAGCCTACCATACTCGCTTCCTTGCGATATGCGTCAAGGGCTTCTCTGGCTCTGGCGGCAGTGCCGTTTAACATGCGAAGAGCATCTCCCGGTGCCTTTCCGGAATCCATTTCATGGAGGAGCCGTCTCATTTCGTTCAGCAATCCTTTGATCTCATTCACCCTATTCTGCTCATCTCCGCGAATGATGCGCAGGCCACGCTGGGACAGATCGGACGTGATCGTGCTTGCCAATTTCCTGGCCTCCCTGGGTGCTCCCTCCCGTCCCTCGCCGCTCGCCGCGCCCATCTTCTTGGTGAGCACCAGGATGCCGCCGATGATGATGATGCCGACGAACCAGAACCGGCTCATGACCAGGGCGAAATGGTACCAGCCCTGGAAGATGATGAAGAGGTACAGGGCGACGGCGACCAGGACCTTGTACTTCTTTGCCCCATCCTTCGCCACGCCGTCCGAGATGAAGAACACCAGCAACAGCAGGAATACCGAAGGAAAGAAGACCAGCCAGAGGAGCTGCTGGGTCAGGTCAGGGTAGGAGGACAGGAACTGGGAGCACTCCCCGGTTGTCCCCTGCTGGCAGAGGATCTCGACCAGGAGGTCCACCACTTCTACCATGGCTACCTATTGGCGGCAAACGCTTAAATGCGCCTGCAGCATGCCGCGTTTGCAGTGAAGGGGCAGAGCGCTCTGCTGTTTCGCATGCGCGGTTTTACGCCTGTTCCACATACAGGCGGTAAATCTGGGCGATGCGTGCACGATATTCGGACCCGGTAATGGCGCCGTTCTGCAGTAACAGTTCTTCATCGGCGATTTCCTGACCCATGATCGACCGCATCAGCCGGGAGCGCGACCGACGGGCCAATTCTTCCTTCTGGCGCTCGGCCTGTTCGCGGGCCAGCCGGAGCTTGCCTTCAGCTTCAATGCGCGCCTTTGTCAGCTCATGCTCCTCCGTGCGGCGTTTCTCGGCGCCGTCCAGCAGGGCGTTCGCGATATCCTTCACATAGGACGTCGCGTGATTCTCGGAGGCAATGGGATCATTCTGGCCCAGCCAGCCTGCAAAGAAATTTCCGACCGTGAATTTTCCCACGGCCCTGGTGACCGTCTCCGCTCCCAACAGAGGGTAAGCAGCCAGGTTGATCCCGCCTCGTTCTTTTTCCCCGCCCCCGGCTCTCTGGTAGCGCTCGCCGTGGTTTCCGTACCCCTCGGCGGCCATCCGGTTCTGGTACTCGGCAAGGGCCTTTCTCGCCAGATTGCGGACAGAAGGGTCCTTGTGCTGCAGGTTGTCCTGCAGGACGAGCCCCGTCAGCTTGTGCGCGTACCCTTCGGGATGTTCTCGGTCTTTGAGATCATACGTAGAAAGAACGCCATGCATTGCCTCGTGCAGGGCCACCTCGGCCAGCCTGCCGGGGTTCTTCCATCCATACTCATGGATGGCCTGGTCGACGTACGTTTCCCCAGCCACAAACTTGCCGTCGTATCCCTTTGATCGCAGGTGCGCGGTGCGGTAGGGTTTCTCTCCCCGGGAGAGTTGCTGAAGCAGGCGTTCGCCCTCCTGAAGGGCGTCCCATTCAATATCGATCTGTTCGCGCGTCGAGTAGCCCTGTGCCGTCACCTCTTCAGAGAAGAGGTCTGCCACGCCGCTATCCAATGTTCGGGTCATGTTAATCGTTCGGAACCTCCTCGTCCGCGATCTCCAGGAGATAGAGTTTCTTCCGCGCCTTGCTCTCCAGGGTCTCGGGGACGGGATTCATGTTATGTCACTACTCTATAGTGACATTCAGTATTTAAATAGATTTGGATACTGGAGTAGCGAGGTTTTCCTCCTTGCGGAGGGGCTTGCGGCCGATGATGTAGCCGAACGGGCCCTGGGAGAACTCCTCGAGCTCCAGGCCGGCTTCCGTGAAGAGCGCGGCCGGCAGGAGGCCAGCGGCATCCCAGCGGACCGGATCGTCGGGCAGGTAGTGGGCGGTGATACCGCCTGGCCGCAGGAGGGCGGCCACATCCCTGACGAATCCCTGCAGCAGGGTGCGATGCGCTTCCCGTTCGCCGCGAACGGCGTGTTGGGTGGGGAAGCCGATGACGCAGACCGTCGTCACGGCGTCCGCGGAGGCATCCCCCAGCTCGGCGCGCGCGGTCCCGGTGGACCCCTTCAGGAAGCGGTAGCCTGCGACCTTCTCCCTGGCCGCGAGGTCGGCCGCGTCCCGGTCCCGGGGGTTCGGGTCCGCGCCGATGTACGCCCCGCCCAGGCCGAGCACGGCCCCGGCATAGAAGCATTCCCGGTGGGGCCAGAAGCCGCCGGCGCCGATGTCCACGACCGTCCTGCCTTCGAGGGAGCCGAACTCGTCGAGCAGGAGCTTCGTGAACAACCCGTAGGGATGCTCGCTCATGCGCCGATAGACGGGGAGGTGCTGGTAATACGACGTGAACCCGGGTTGGCGCTTCTCCCGGTCCCGGCAGTACCGCTCGAAGCCGGCGAAAAGCGCTGCGTCATACCGGTCAAGGCCTGGGCGCATGCTAATTCGCCAGGAACTCGCCCCGCTCGTTCCGGTGCTGCTCGGCCTCGCCCAGGTCGACCAGGGAGATCCAGTCCACGCAGGGACCGTCCTCTTCCAGGCTTTCCATGAGGAAGTCCTTGATGGCCTGCTCCACCTTTTCCTTCTCGGCCTCGAGGAGATCCTCGATTTCAAAGTCGAATTCCTTCATGATCTTCTCGACGACCTTGTTCACCAATTCCTGGTCCTTGCTGGTCATGCCATTCACCTCTTCAGCGACCCCCACTTCCAGAGGTCGTTCCCCGGGGATCCCGGGATCGGGACCTTGGCCCTGGCCTCTTCGGCCGCGAACCAGTCCTTGACTTCTTGCGCGATCTTGTTCATGGGTCCTCATTGTTTTCACTCTGTAGTAGTGGTATGTACCTTATAAGCATGTGGGTGCTGGAATGTATATGTCCTAGAGGGTTACGTGCAGGCTACTGCTTTCCACCATCGCCAGACCAGGGCATCAGCGTCTGGCAGTCCTCGGCGGAGGGCGGCGCCAAGCAAGGCGGAGGAGCCGCCAGACCCCGAGGGTGAGCAGGATGCCGATCAGGCTGCCAGCCAGCACGTCCGCCCAGGTATGCACCCCCAGGGCCGCCCGGGAGAACGCGACCAGGACGGGGACCAGGAAGAGCGGCCAGCTCTTGCGGTCGTACAGGAAGAGCGCGGTGAAGAAGACGAATCCTGTCGCAGCATGCCCCGAGGGGAAGGAGGGGTCGTCCCTGCAGTAGGGATTCTCCGGCCCGCAGGGCCGGGGGAGGTCGGTCGCGATCTTCAGGACCTGCACCAGGGCGAAGACCACGAGAAGGGAGATAATCATGACCTCCAGGAACGCTTTCACCTCCCGGCGGTGCTGCAGGTGGCGGCGGTAGCCGAGGTAGAAGAGCCCCCCGCCGACCGCGAGGGCGAACCACGCCTCGGGCGTACCCAGCAGGGTCGCCCAGAACCAGGGGTTCAGGTGGTAGGTCATGCCTGATTGTTGGGGAGGGAGGCTTATTACGGCAGCGGCGGAGGGGGTCGCGGGTCGCAGGGGCGCAGCACCCCGGCAAGAGGAATCGGCTTGGGGCGGACGCGAAATGATGTCAGCCAGGGCTGCAC